>CAUPZW010000007.1:0-78972 GCA_963515655.1 Streptococcus mitis | reverse complement strand
TAGGCGTTACAATCGCATCTCCATTTGGTTGTGGAGTAATTTCAATCTCAACTGGAGTTTGAGTTGTTGGTGTTTTAGGATCTGTTCCATTTTTGATTTCTTCCTCATCTGGAATTCCATCATTATCATCATCTGAATCTTCTTTATCTGGGATTCCGTCTCCATCTGTATCGCGTAAAATTGGAACTGGAACTTTCACAGTAACTGTCTCGCCACCTTTTGTAACTTTAACCGGAATTTCGACTGTGCGTTCTTCTTCTTTTGGTTTCCAATCATTTACCTCTGGTTTTCCTTTAAGTTTACCTTCATCATCTACTGTTAAACCATTTACTGGGCCATCTACTGTAATGCTTGAACCTGGTTTGTTAGGTGTCACAACTGTAACTGGTGTAATTTGTGCTTTTTCCGGAACTGGTGCTGGGTTTATAACCTCAGCTGCTAAAGGTCCATTTGCTGTTCCTCTAGCTACAGGACTCTCAAGAGTAAGTACACCATCAATGTTCTTAGAAACTTTTGCAGTTACTTCTGTTTTATCTTCAACTTCAGTATCAGAAATTGTTACAACTCCTTCAGGTGATACTGATACTTTATCATCAGACTTACCATTTACAGTCCATTTGCTTCCAGATTTCGTAACTGTTACAGTTTCTGGACTTGTTTGACCTGTCGGTGTATAAGTAAGAGTAATTTTATCAATATCTTGTTGATTAGTACTATCAGGTTGTTTTGGTGGGGTAATTGTTACACTACCATTCTCTTTACCTTCTACGATAGGTGCTGTTGGTGTTACTGCTAGAATTACTTGACGCTTGATTTCTGCTGGTGCAAATGTTGTTCTAGTCGTGCTAGTAGCATCTGTCATATTATTAGCTTTAGTACCTGGGAAGATTGCTGTTGCAGTTCGAGTATATTTACCTGAATTGTCAAGTGTTGTTCCTCGATCTTGATTAACGCCGTTTCTGTCTTTCCATGTCCAAGTCATACCACTTGGTAAATAATTGTTACCACGATCTGCTTTATCTTCACTATCGACTACTTTCAGATAGTTATGCGCATCAATATTTTTAGAACTATTATCTTTATTTAATGTTGAAGCAACTGCTACTTTTGCGATACCATTTTTATCAACATTTTTCGTTTCAATATCAACTACGCGGTACTTGAATTTGAAATCACGGCTATCTGAAGGATTACTTCCTTCTACGTGAATAGTTGATTCATGTACTCCTAAAGTTTCAGTATCCAATACAGCTCCTGAAGATAAACGCTCTGCATATGGAGTTGCTTCAGTTTTTCCTGTTTGAGCTGTAAATGTAGATGGATTCACTCCTTTTGGAAGTCCTCCCTTAACTTCTACTTTAGAAATCACACCAGAGTTATCCGATACTTTTAGCTCTGGGTTAAATGTAGCTCCACGATAAACTGTAAAGATTGGTTCATTGGCAGTTTCTGATAACTGTTTTCCATTTAAACTTGCTTTTGGTTTTTCATTATCGACTACATTGAAAACAACATCTCTCTCAGCAGTTTTCGGTGCAAATACTTGGGCACCATCACGCCTGCTTGGATTTTCAGGGAACACTGCTATCGCCTTATGAGTTTGTGTTCCTACTTTAGATAATGTTACATTCGTATCTGATCCGTTAGCATTGTCCCAACGGAACTTCATTCCTCCTGGGAAGTGGACATCTGCTTGCGATTCTACAACTGGTTTACCTGACTTGTCTTGCTTACCAGCTGTATTTAGGTATTCATTTGGATCACCTGACTTGCTGTTTAATTCGACTGTCTTAGGTGTATTTTCCACAACAACATCGACAACTTTATACTTCATCAGATAGGTAGCACTATTTACACCATCAGAAATTTTGAACTTAGCTACGTGATCTCCAAGTGTTTGTGTATCTACTACAGTACCTGTAGATAGGCTTGTAGTGTATTTTTTATCATCCGTACTTCCATCTTTTCCAGTTTGAGATGTATAAGTTTGAGCTTTAGATCCATTTGGTAAGTTCTCAACACTCATAGAAGTAATGTTACCTGAATCATCCCAGGCTTTCACAGTCGGATTAAATGTAGCTCCACGATAGACATAAAACTGTGCAGATTGTGGTTCATTCTCTGTTAAACGAATTCCGCCAACCTCAACAATTGGTTTTTGGTTATCACGTGGTGTTACATTGAAAGTAAATGTTACAGGATCAGCTTTATTACCTGCATCATCATGAGCTCCAAATGTAATCGTATGTGGTCCACCAACGTCTTCTTTCTTAGTTGTAATAGTAATTGTCGTTACTTTTTCAGTTTTAGTAATCTTTACATTATTATTTGTTGCTTGACGAGAAGGCAGTCTATCACCATACTGTTTAAAGAAATCATCAGCCTCGATAGTAACACTTTTATCATCTTTTGCTGTTACTGTGAAGGTTACTGTTTTACCTTCTTCTACTGTTTGATCCTTTGGTGAAATTTCTAATGTAGGTTTTTGGGTATCTCGTTCAGGGGTTGGTGTTACAGGATTACTACGTTCAGAAGTTACTGTTCCACCATTATTCACAACTGTTTCAGCTGTAATAGGCTTTTCTGGTAGAGCTCCTTTAACTGTGACTTTCGCAGTGCCTCTGTTAGTTTTTCCAGTTCCGATAAGTGTCTTACCTTCGTAAAGATTCACTGTCGAACCAGCTGGCACTCCGTTTCCGACATTTACAGTAACCTCTTGCCCAGTCTTCCCTGCTTTTTCATTTACAGAGTTTTGATCAATAGTAGGTTGATTTGGAATAACCTTTAATGTAGCAGTAGTAGTATTTGAAGAATTGTCGCTGTAGGTAGCTTTTACTTGACGCTGGAATACTCCTGCTGTAGCAGTACTTGGTTTTCCACCTGGCCAACTCCAAGACGTTTTGTTAGGAAAACTTGTACTTCCATCCTTACGCGTTACAAAACCACTTTCTACTGGATTATTTAAATTTCCAAGAGAATCTCCAACTTTTTTTGTAACTTCTTTACCGATAATAGGGTATTGAGAACTTTGTTTAACAGTCGGTTCTACATTTTCGTTAGGTTCTTTCCCTGACACGAAAGTATACGATTGGTTCGTTGTGAGACCATAAGTGCTTGCAACAGCTATAGTAAATGCTTGTCTAACTTCTTCATCCGTTACACCTGGTCTTAATTTTGCTTTTAGATGCATATGAACAGCAGCTGTTTTATCGTTAGTTTTCAATCCTAATCCATAACTATACCTGCTGTGATTTCCTTCTAATTTTACAGCCTTTTCTAAAACAGGATTATATCTATTCGCTTTAAAGATATCCCTCATATCTTTCCAATGATCTCCTGATGCACGGACACCTGCACTATTAAAATAGGTAAATCCACTCTGACTTCGCTCATTATCATTTTTAAAGTGGTAATTCAGTGTAGTTTCACGATGAAATTTCTCTGGATTTTGTGAGAGTAGCCCACCTTCATTTGGATTGTTTTTACGATAGATTTCAAAATATAAATCTCTAATAGCGTCGTCCTTATAAAGACCGTTAGATTGTAAATCTAATATTTTAGGTTGTAGCAGGAGTCTGTATGCCTGTTGGAAACTCTTTTCAGCTATGTTTCGACCGTCATTATTAAAGAACACATCGTAAACTGCATATTTCTGCCCATCAATCGTCTGAACTCGAGCGGTCATATCCACTTTTTCCTCTACGAATTGTCTGTCGTTATTCCTAACATTTCCATCTCTATCACTTCCATAGAAACGTTGATAGGTTAACAGATTATCTTGATCGGTCCATCTTGAAGATACCGTTGCAGCTCTTCCACCTGTTCCTTGACCCATGCTCTTGCCATTACGTGGGTCACGAGCACCTGAAGTCAAACGTGTTGTAGCGTTTTTAACAGAGTTAAACATTCTCTTCACACGTTTGTTCATTTCTTCAACATCGTTCAGAGAAACTGTTGTATTTTCAAGAACACCTTGAGCTAAGCCCAATAGTTCATTGGCTTTTTCAAGAACTTCTTTGCTTGTCTCATGCTCAGGCACTTCCAGAACTGCTGCCTTCAATTGATCTACAGATACTTTCAAAGCATCTTTTTTAGCTGATACAGTTTGGCTCTCTTCACTTGCACTTACTTCAGGAGAAGATTGGTTGGCTAGGTTATCAGCTGGCTTCTCAGTTTTATCTACTTGTTTATCAACTTGAACCTCAGTTACTTCCTTAGCAGCTGATACGACTGTCACATCTTTAGACAAGAGTTCCGCAAGCTCATCAATATCCTTTTGAGCTAGCTCAGAACTTTCTAAGGCTTCTTTCCCTTTTTGAAGTCTATCTTTGACAGATGATACTACTGACTCGTCAAGGTTTAATTTAGTTGAAAGAAGAGCATTTAATTCTTCAACTACTTTTCTTAACTTGGCTTTATCAACTGTAGGCGCGCTATTTGCAGGAACTGCAGGCACTTGATTTTCTGGAGATTTATGTCCTTCATCTACTTTGTTTGCAGTAGATTCTGGACTCTCTTTAGGCAATTCGGCCTCACCTTTAGGGTTTACTACACCCGCATTAAGTTGTGAAGTCTTGTCAACTACACTATCCGCACTCGCAACGCGGGCACCTAAAAACATCAGCGCTGCAACAGCAACTGAAGCAGCACCGAAACTATACTTACGAATAGAAAAGCGCAAAACTTTTTCACGTTGCTGGCGCTTGATTCTATTGAGTGAATTTGATTTATTTTCCATTGTTCCTCCTTATGTTAAAATACAAAATCAAATTAAAAGCAATATTCCCTCTGGGAATAAAACAATAAAAACCACTATGATGGACATTTCACATCACAGTTTTGACAGCTAGATTATACCACTTTCAATATATTTAATCAATTAAAATGGTATAAATACAAGCAATCCAAAGAAAGCGCAATCAGCAAATATATAATAATTAAAAACAACTCTGAATAACGATAAATATCCCATCCTTAATTTTAAAATATTCTTCAGATATATCCTATAAATATAATTTTATATTATTACAAAATCAAAAAAATAAATTTCTTCCTTAAAAAAACAAATATATAATAGTTTTAATTAAAAATCCTATCATTGGTTCCGTGTACCTATAATTTTAAAGTATATACTTATACAACAATATTTCTTGAATAGTCTATCAACAAAAGGGGAACCTTGATTTCAAATGAGTATAACAGATTGAAGCTAGAATAGTATAATATGACTTCTAATTCATTTTTAAAAATTAATCTAAATCCCCTCATCGATTTGTACATATTTTATTTCAACCCATTATCTCTAGGTACGAATATTGATATCTACTTTTTTCTAGAATACGACAACAGCCTTGTACCTCTTGAAATGAGGAACAAGGCCGTTTCTTTATCTTTTACATTCATTGTCCACTTAACAATGAACAATTCATATTTTGACTACATTTTTATTTTAGTCTTCTTTTTTCTTTCCAATAAGAAATCTGAGACCGCCTAGCATACCAAGAAGTCCTAGAGATGCAAGAGTCGCGTTTGATTCTGTTCCTGTATTTGGCAATACATTTTGAGAATTATTTGACTTAGCTCTATTATCAATAGAATCTGTAGCATCTTCATGATTTTCATTCGGAGTAACTGCATCTGGAATTGGAGTTGGTGATACAGCTGTATCTTGACCAGAATTTCCATTAGCATCAGGTATTACTGGCGTAACTGGAGTTGGAGTGGTTAGCGCAGGTGTATCGTGACTAGAATTTCCATTAGTATCAGGTGTTACTGGAATTGGAGTTGTGTTTGAACTTACTTTTCTGAAAATGTGAGTCATTACTGGTTCATTTTCATCAATCACAGTTCGTACAAATTCATATCCAGAAATTGATCCATGTTCAGCATCCTTTTCACTACCTGTCTTAAGGGATGGTTTCAATCCATTTCCATCTTCACCAATCCATCGAACCTCAATCATGAGCTCTGGCAATTCAATTGAATCTGGTAATAGACCATTTTCAAAAATTGTTACCTTAGGCGGAGTTGTTACATTAGGAACTTCCACAGATGGTTTACCTGGCTCAGTAGTCTTACCTATACCTGGTTTTTCTACATCTGGTAGATCACTGTTTGCTACTTTACCTTTACCATCTTCGCCTGAGATTTCTACCTTAGTTCCTGGTGGGTATGTTGAGCCATCTGGTTTCTTCGGTGTTACTGTAACTTCACCTGTCTTAGGATCTTGTTCTATCTCTACTTTTGGTTCTTTCGTTTTACCATAAGTTCGAACTGTTGTTGGAGTTACCTTACCTGTTTTTGGATCAACCTCATAGGTAGTGGTATCAATCACATCACGACCTTCAGGATTTTTAGATTGTTCAACCTTAGTTTTAGCTCCTACTTTAACGATTGTCTTACCTGCGGGGATGAATACTGGATTACCAACGTGTTCTGTGATATGACCGTCCTTTGAATCTACATCGTAAGCAGTTATAGTAACTGTTTTACCTTTTTCACCCTCAGTACGCTGATCTGGTGTACCGAAGTCTTTTTCAACATCTTTAACATATTCCACTTCTGGTTCAATCGGGGTTTCTACTACTTTATCCTTAGCTGGAACTTTGACAATTGTTACTGTTGGATTTACTACTACTGGTTCTCCTACTCTTTCTGTAATTGTTCCATCTGCTGGATTTACTTCATAAGTTGTTGTTGTACGTGAACCTGCTTGGCCTGCTTCTTCTACATTGTCTTGTCCTTTGTCACGTGTATCATCTTTTACGTATTTCTTAGGTGATGGGATTTCTGTTGTTTCTACTTTATCCTTAGCTGCGACTTTGACAATAGTATTAGTTGGTTCTTTCGTACGAACTGGTTGACCTTCACTTGCTGTAATCTTTCCAGTATTAGGATCCACAGTGTAAATGGTTGTGACAGTGTCTTCGCCATCTTCACCTTTAACAGTAGTTGGGGCTGTACCTTTTTCTTTCGTACCATCTTTTTCATAGACAACAGGTGATGTTACTACTCTCTTCTCAACTGTTGGTTCTTTTGTTGTTCCATAAGTTCGAACGGTTGTAGGAGTTACCTTACCTGTTTTTGGATTAACTTCATAGGTAGTGGTATCAATCACATCGCGACCTTCAGAATCTTTAGTTTGTTCAACCTTAGTTTTAGCTCCTACTTTAACGATTGTCTTACCTGCGGGGATGAATACTGGATTACCAACGTGTTCTGTGATATGACCGTCCTTTGAATCTACATCGTAAGCAGTTATAGTAACTGTTTTACCTTTTTCACCCTCAGTACGCTGATCTGGTGTACCGAAGTCTTTTTCAACATCTTTAACATATTCCACTTCTGGTTCAATCGGAGTTTCTACTACTTCGTCTTTGGCCGAGACCTTGACCACTGTAGTAGTTGAAAGTTTGATAACAGGTTGACCTTCATGTGGAATGAGGCTGCCGTCTGTAGGATTAACTGCATATGTTGTGGTTACTGTTCTGGTACCTGGAGTACCAGCTACTGTTACATTAGCTTCACCTTTGGCTCTTGTGGCATCTTTCTCATAACGAACACTTGGTTCAAGTGACGTAACAACAACTGTTGATTTAGCGCCATTTGGACTGGTAATGTCTTTCCTTACAGTTGGAGTAAGGGCACCGGTACTTGAATTGACTTGATAGCTGGTTGTCTTCTTAACTACATCATCACCATCTTTAAGGTATTCAACCTCATCCTTAGCTGGGACCTTGACCACTGTAGGCGTTGAAAGTTTGATAACTGGTTGGCCTTCATATGGAATGAGACTGCCATCTGCAGGGTTAACAGTATAGGTTGTGGTTACTGTTCTTGTTCCTGGTGTACCAGCTGTTGTTACATTAGCTTCACCTTTGGCTTTTGTGGCGTCTTTCTCATAACGAACACTTGGCTCAAGTGAGGTAACAACAACTGTAGATTTGGCGCCATTTTGTTTGAACACTTCCTTTTTCTCTGTTGGAGTGAGAGCACCGGTACTTGCATTGACTTGGTAGCTGGTTGTCTTCTTAACTACATCATCACCTTCTTTGAGGTATTCAACCTCATCTTGAGCTGGGACTTTGACCACTGTAGGTTTTGCGGGAACTACCACTGCAGGTTCTTCATGCGGAATGAGGCTGCCATCTGTAGGATTGACAGTATAGGTTGTGGTTACTGTTCTAGTACCTGAAGTACCAGCTACTGTTACATTAGCTCCACCTTTGGCTCTTGTGGCATCTTTCTCATAACGAACACTTGGCTCAAGTGGTGTAACCACAACTGTAGTTTTGGAACCATCTTGTTTGAACACTTCCTTTTTCTCTGCTGGAGTAAGGATACCTGTACTTGCATTGACTTCGTAAGTGGTTGTCTTCTTAACAACGTCATCACCATCTTTAAGGTATTCAACCTCATCCTTAGCTGGGACCTTGACCACTGTAGGAGTCGAAGGAACTACCACTGCCGGTTCTTCATGCGGAACAAGACTGCCTTCTGTAGGATTAACTGTGTAGGTGGTAGTTACTGTACTTGTTCCTGGGGTACCAGCTGTTGTTACATTAGCTTCACCTTTAGCTCTCGTGGCATCTTTCTCATAACGGACACTTGGCTCAAGTGGTGTAACGATAACTTTAGATTTAGCACCGTTTCTCTTGAAGATTTCTGTTGTCTCTGTTGGAGTTAGGGAGCCCGTACTTGCATTGACCGCGTAAGTTATGGTCTTCTTAACAACGTCATCACCATCTTTAAGGTATTCAACCTCATCCTTAGCTGGGACCTTGACCACTGTAGGAGTCGAAGGAACTACCACTGCCGGTTCTTCATGCGGAACAAGACTGCCATCTGTAGGATTAACTGTGTAGGTGGTAGTTACTGTGCTTGTACCTGGAGTACCAGCTACTGTTACATTTTCTCCACCTCTAGCTCTTGTAGCATCTTTATCATAACGAACACTTGGCTCAAGTGGGGTAACAACAACTGTAGATTTGGCACCATTTTGTTTGAAGATTTCCTTTTTCTCTGTTGGAGTAAGGGTACCTGTACTTGCATTGACCGCGTAACTCGTAGTCTTCTTAACCACGTCGTCGCCTTCTTTGAGGTATTCAACCTCATCTTGGGCTGAGACTTTGACTACTGTGGTAGTTGACGATTTGATAACTGGTTTGCCTTCATGTGGAATGAGGCTGCCATCTGTCGGATTAACTGTATAAGTTGTAATTACTGTACTTGTCCCTGGAATACCAGCTTTTGTTACATTTTCTCCACCTCTAGCTCTTGTAGCATCTTTATCATAATGAACACTTGGCTCAAGTGGGGTAACAACAACTGTAGATTTGGCACCATTTTGTTTGAAGATTTCCTTTTTCTCTGTTGGAGTAAGGGTACCTGTACTTGCATTGACCGCGTAACTCGTAGTCTTCTTAACCACGTCGTCGCCTTCTTTGAGGTATTCAACCTCATCTTGGGCTGAGACTTTGACTACTGTGGTAGTTGACGATTTGATAACTGGTTTGCCTTCATGTGGAATGAGGCTGCCATCTGTCGGATTAACTGTATAGGTGGTAGTTACTGTACTTGTCCCCTGAGTACCAGCTATTGTTACATTTGCTTCACCTTTGGCTCTTGTGGTGTCTTTTTCATAACGAACACTTGGCTCGATTGGCGTAACCACAACTGTAGATTTGGCGCTATTTTGTTTGAAGATTTCCTTTTTCTCTGTTGGAGTAAGGGTACCTGTGCTTGCATTGACCGCG
Organism: Streptococcus mitis; assembly: GCA_963515655.1. Taxonomy (GTDB): domain Bacteria; phylum Bacillota; class Bacilli; order Lactobacillales; family Streptococcaceae; genus Streptococcus; species Streptococcus mitis_DP. The sequence goes on along the minus strand of CAUPZW010000007.1, from coordinate 69,217 downwards.
TAACTCGTAGTCTTCTTAACCACATTATCACCCTCTTTGAGGTATTCAACCTCATCCTTAGCTGGCACCTTGACCACTGTCGAAATTGACGATTTGATAACTGGTTTGCCTTCATGCGGAATGAGTCTACCATTTGTAGGGTTAACCGTGTAGGTGGTAGTTACTGTTCTTGTACCTGAAGTACCAGCTACTGTGATTTTTGCTTCACCTTTGGCTCTTGTGGCGTCTTTTTCATAACGAACATTTGGCTTAAGTGGTGTGACCACAATTTTAGATTTGGCACCTTTTGGATTGGCAACATCTTTCCTTACTGTTGGAGTAAGAGCTCCTGTACTTGCATTGACCGCGTAAGTGGTTGTCTTCTTAACAACATCATCACCGTCTTTGAGGTACTCAACCTCATCTTTGGCTGGAACTTTGACCACCGTAGGAGTTGACTGTTTGATGACGGGTTTGCCCTCATGCGGAATGAGGCTACCATCTGCAGGGTTAACAGTATAAGTTGTAGTGACTGTTCTAGTGCCTGAAGTACCAGCTGTTGTTACATTTTTTCCGCCCTTAGCTCTCGTAGCGTCTTTTTCATAACGAACACTTGGCTGTAATGGCGTAACAACAACCTGAGCTTTGGCACCATTTTGTTTGAAGATTTCCTTTTTCTCTGTTGGAGTAAGAGCTCCTGTACTTGCATTGACCATGTAAGTGGTTATCTTCTTAACCACATCATCGCCTTCTTTGAGGTATGTAACCTCATCCTTAGCTGGGACTTTGACCACTGTCGGTTTTGATGGGACTACTACTGCCGGTTCTTCATGCGAAACAAGGCTACCATCTGTCGGATTGACTGTGTAGGTTGTAGTTACTGTTCTAGTGCCTGGAGTACCAGCTTCTGTTACATTTGCCCCACCTTTGGCTCTCGTAGCGTCTTTTTCATAACGAACACTTGGCTCGATTGACGTAACCACAACTGTTGATTTGGCACCATCTTTCTTGAACACTTCATCAAGTGTATTTTTAGTAATCTGCCCTGTATCGGGATCTTTGATACTAACAGTTGTTGACTTAATGATGTCATCTCCACGTTTACTATATACAACAGTTTCTCCAACTTTTTCTACAGATTTAGCTGTTGTCATTTTTTTATCTTGATAACCTGTCCCATCTAAGGAAATTCGTTTCCCAGACATGAACTCTGATCGTCTATTAATCATATCGGCTTCAAAATAAGAACGTGAACTATGACCTCCTTTTGTATTCCCAACATTTATGACAACATCACTATCATTACTGACACTTTTTCCTATAGTAGAATCATTATTAACTATATAATGTGTCATTTTTCCAGACTTAGCTATGTTTTTACTGTCTAATCCTTTTTGCCAAAATTCAGATGATGAGAAATAACTTGTCCTCACTTTTGGGGCATTAAAGGTTGTTCCTTTTTTTAATACATTATTATAAAAGTTTCTATAAGCCCGCTGTTCTTTAGAAGACATGACTCTGCTGTCAGAATATGCCAACTGATAGGCTTCAACCATTGCCCGTTGTACTAAATATCCTCCTAAAGAGTGTCCTGTCAAATATAGATTGGTAATGCTCTTATCTTTAGCCAGTTCACGCATGATATTTTCTGCATCAATCCCTTGTTGAGGATTGCTTCCTAATCCAAGTGTTATATCAGTTCCTATATCTTTGGCATCACTTGTTCCACGAAAGGCTAATACTTGTGCAGTTCCATTTGGTAAATATGAGAAATCACTCTTAGTTTCATACAAGACAGCATCTAGTCCACTGGAGGTATGGTAACTTTTTTTCCTTTCCCAATAAGGCCCCAATTCCTTATTCATCATCATATACTCATAACGTGGTCTACTGTCATCATTCTTTTTATATAACTCTGACTCTGTTAAGGGTTTCTTATGATTCAGCACTCTATCAATATAATTATCATCACGGTAGGACAATTCCATGAACATAATCATATCGCGCTCACTGACATTCCATTTTAATTTTTCATCTGGCTTTTCTTTACTGTCAATAATACCATCACCATCAGTATCTTCTAATAAGGGATGACTATTATAGCCTACATACTTTTTCCCGCCTTTTTCATAAATATAAATTTCTTCTTTATCCTTCAAGAAATCATCATCTGTATAAGCTTCTGGACTTAACTCAGGGCCGTTTAATAACAAACTGTCAAGCTTATTACCTTCTGAACCGATTACTCCTGCTTTGATTTTTTTAGCATCTTCCTTAGTCAATTCATATTTTTTTATCTCGGAAGGATTCGATGCCGCTCTCACCGCTGGAAGACTTGATCTGTCTTCACCCGCCACGGAAGCCCTTGTGGTCAAGCTATTATTTTCTTTATCCCCAGATGTCTCAAGTTCTGTAGTTCTTGTAGATATTATTGGAGTATCTTTTGGAGCTGGACTGGAGATAGCACCTTGATTCTCTGGTGAATTTTGATTCTCTTCTTTTTTCTCCACAGTAGGGGTCGCATTCTCCTTTTCAGAATTAGCCCCTATCTCTGTTGCCACATTATTTTCCGTAGAAGCAAGTACTCCCTGGGATGGTGCAAACAAGGCAATTCCTATTAATACAGAAGCCACTCCAACAGAAAACTTTCGAATCGAAAAGCGTTGGCGTTTATTAAAAATGTCTTTCATTTTATTAACTTTCTTTCTAACTATTTTTTACAAAATAGAGGGTTCTAATATTTTCCCTTGACAGAATACTAGATCGTTTCTTGACTAAAATGTTAGAGCTTTTCCTCTACTTGATTATAAGCTACTACATTGATTTCTAATCATATAAAAAATAGATCGCTTAATATTACTAAAATATCAGTAAAATATAAAAAAATGTAAATATTTCACTTCTAACACTGCCATTATACCATAAAAAATCATAACACTCATGTGTTTTAAAAAAGGTTTGTCAAAAAGTCTTCAAAATCATAAAAAACGCATAATATCAGGCAGTTCATTACAGTCCTTGATACTATGCGTTTTATCTTATACCATTTACTAGATTTGCGACTACTATTGAATTTTTATCCAATCCTGTCAAATCTAGATTTTTTCGTCTCTAATGTCAATCACAATCTCTTCTGATTGGTCAAGAGTTTCGGCTTTTTCTTGCCATTGTTCCTTGAGATTACTGAATCGATCTTTTGATGCTTCTGTCGCTTGACGAGCACATGATTTGGCTTGAGCAAGTACACTGTCCACAGTGATTTCACCTGACTCAACCTGTTCTTTGGTTTTAAGAACAAAATCTGTAGCTTGTTCCTTAACTTCTGTCAGTTTTTCACAGACCTGCTCTTTGGCATATTCAGGATCTTCTCTCAAATCATCCAGAAAATCTTGAGCCTGACTGCAAACTTGTTTGCCCTTGTCACTTGTTAAAAGCAAGGCAAGAGCTGCACCTGAAACGGTTCCTAAAAGGATTGAGGATAGTTTACCCATAAGGATTCTCCTTTTTTATTTTTTGAAAAATTTACTTGCAAGACGAAGAGCTGATAAACTTGCACCAGTCTTAATGGTTTTTGAACCAGCTGATGAAGCTTTCTTGCTCAAGACACGCGCATGGTCATTGATGTCTGAAACAGATAGAGATAAATCTGCAACAGCACTAAAGAGTGGATCAATTGTTGCCATCTTGACATTGATATCATCTGCCAAGACATTGACCTTAGCCAGCAATTCATTGGTATGGTGCAAGGTCACATCCACATCTGAAGTCAAGGTTTTAATCGTTTTCTCTGTTTCATCGATCACACGTCCAAGCTTTTGTACAGTAATAATTAGATACACTAAAAATACAATCAAAGCAAGGGCTACAAGAATATATGCAACTTCTAACATTTAGTTTTCCTCCTCTGTAACATAGTAAGGGGCCTTCTTTCGATTTTGATATAGAATGATAAAAATACCCAGTCCGATAAGGACAACTGATAGCCATTGAGACACTCGAAGACCAAAGAACATGAGGCTATCTGTTCGCATGCCTTCAATAACCATACGACCGAAACCATACCAAATCAAGTAGAAAGCAGTGATATGACCTCGTCTAAGACTCTTCCATTTTCGTCTGAATATCAAAATCAAGGCAAAGCCAAGCAGATTCCAAAGAGACTCATAAAGGAAGGTCGGCTGACGGTAACTCCCCTCAATATACATCTGATCACGAATAAAGGCAGGTAGATAATCCAGATTATCCACTGCTGCACCATAGGCTTCTTGGTTAAAGAAATTGCCCCAGCGTCCCAGACTTTGGGCAATCATGACACTTGGTGCCGCAATATCTAGAAAATCCCAAGTATTGATGAGTTTACGATCAGCAAAGATATAGAGTACAAGGGCACCAGTTATCAAACCACCGTAAATGGCCAAACCACCATTCCAAATGGCAAAAATCTCTCCCAAATTCTGACTATAATAATCAAAACGGAAAATGACATAGTAGAGACGAGCTCCTAAAATAGCCAGAGGAAAGGCTACCAATATAAAATCTAAAATATCGTCTGGTATGATCTTCTTTCTAGGCGCTTCTTTCATGGTCAAATAAACCGCAAGAATCAAACCTGTCACAATACACAAGGCATACCAACGAATGGCTAGAGGTCCTAGATGAATAGCAATTGGATCAAGCATTAGGCACCTCGTTTTGAGCAATAAGATTGGTCAAGCGTTCTTCGAACAAACGTGTCGCATCGAAGCCCATTTCCTTAGCACGATAATTCATGGCAGCAGCCTCAATCACGACAGAGATATTTCGACCTGTTTTAACTGGAATACGGATACGAGGAATGGCTACGTCAGAAATTTCAAGTTCCTCTGCATTGTTCCCAAGACGATCAAATGTCTTATGCGTATCATAATTTTCCAAGTAGACAGCCAACTGAACTTGTGAAGAATCTTTTACAGCACTGGCACCGTAGAGGCTCATGACATCGATAATCCCAACCCCACGAATTTCAATCAAGTGTTTCAAGATTTCAGCAGGTTCTCCCCAAAGAGTTAATTCATCCTTAGAATAAATATCTACCCGATCATCTGCTACCAAGCGGTGCCCACGTTTGACAAGCTCAAGACCAGTTTCACTCTTACCGATACCACTATCTCCTTGAATCAAGACACCCATTCCATAGATATCCATCAAGACACCGTGAACACTGGTACGTTCCGCCAAACGAGAATCCAGATAACTAGATAATTCTCCAGACAAACGACTGGTAGCTGTACGGCTGGTTAAAATAGCAATCTTACATTCTCTAGCAGCCTTTAACATCTCCTCTGGGACCACCAAACCACGAGCAACAATGACCGCGGGTGTCTCAGGTAGAAACATTTTTTTCAAAACTTCATAACGGCTGTTAGAAGGCATGCCAATCAGATATGACCACTCCTTCATCCCCAAGAGCTGGATCCGTTCTGGAGTATAGTAATCAAAATAACCTGTCATTTCAAGACCAGGTCGCGTAATATCCGCGGTATTGATTTCCTTTTCAAGTAATTCTGGTTCGCCATAGACAATGTCTAGTCTAAGCTTTTCAATCACTTCTTTTACTAAAACCGACATCATTTCCTCCTTCAATCGACTTCTTTTTACTATTATATCAAATTGTAAGAGGATATTTGAGATTTTTGCAGGCTTTGGAGTATTTATTTAAAAGAAAAAGGACTAGATTACTCTAGCCTTTCATTTCAATTAGAATTTTTTACGTTTACGAGCTGCTTCTGACTTACGTTTACGTTTTACAGAAGGTTTTTCATAGAATTCACGTTTGCGTGTTTCTTGAAGAGTACCAGCTTTAGTAACCGCACGTTTGAAACGACGAAGTGCATCGTCAAGAGATTCATTCTTACGTACTACTGTTTTAGACATTTTTTTCACTCCCTTCAAGTTCAAGATCTATTCTATTCTACACGTAAAAGGAATAATTGTCAAGAAAAAATGCGGTTAAATTTAGATTTTTTCTGCCATTTATACAAGTCTTGAAAGCGCTCAATAAAAAATACTGAATGGTTTCACTTTTTTATTTTTCAAGTAAGCTAAGTGCTTCAGCATCTGCGATGATGGTCACATCAGGGTGGTTTTGTAAACTACTTGCTGGTAGACTCTCAGTCACTGGGCCAGACACTGTTCCAGCAATAGCTTCTGCTTTCGATTCACCGTAAGCAAAGAGCAGGATTGACTTGGCATCCAAAATGTTTTTAATCCCCATTGAAATAGCTTGGGTTGGGACGTCTTCAATCTTGTCAAAGAAGCGCGCATTAGCTTCGATAGTAGACTGATCAAGTTCTACAAGATGTGTTTGGCTATCAAATGGTGTTCCTGGTTCATTAAATCCGATATGTCCATTGCGACCGATTCCCAAGATTTGCAGATCAACTGGATGGTCAGCCAAAATTTGATTGTAGCGTTCTACTTCAGCTTCAGCATTGTCCTTAACCCCACGAGGCAAGAAACTTTCTTTAAATGGTTTTTGGTTAAACAAGTTTTCTTGCATGAAGTAACGATAAGACTGTGGATTGTCCCCATCAAGTCCTACATACTCATCAAGGTTCACACTAGTTAGATTTGAAAAATCAAGGTCACTCTCAACAATTTCCTTGTAAAATTCAAGTGGGCTACTTCCTGTCGCAAGTCCTAGGGTTTGAGCTCCATTGGCCAATTTTTCCTTCAAAATCTCAAAAGCAACTTTTCCACCTTCGATTTGGTTTTCAACTTTAATAACTTTCATCTTTTCATCCTCCGTTTTAATCTATATTTATTATATGGTATAGACCAATTTTTGTCAAGTGAAAACGATTTAATTTCTAAAAAAGAGCGTCCAAACTTGAAACATGTTATAATGGATAGGATTAGAACTTAGAAAGAATGAACAGATATATGAATACAGCTGATTTTGATTTCCACTTGCCTGAGGAATTGATTGCCCAAACGCCCCTTGAAAAACGAGATGCCTCTAAACTCCTCATCGTCAACCGTAAGACAGGAGAAATGCAGGATAAACACTTCCACTCTATTATTGATATGCTGGAACCTGGTGATGCCCTTGTCATGAACGACACCCGTGTTCTCCCAGCCCGCCTCTATGGTCAAAAAGAAGAAACTGGAGGCCATGTGGAACTTCTCCTGCTCAAAAACACTGCTGGAGATGAGTGGGAAGTACTAGCAAAACCTGCCAAACGCCTCAAGGTCGGAACTCGTGTCAGCTTTGGTGATGGCCGTCTCAGCGCTGTCGTTACAGAAGAACTAACACACGGAGGCCGTATTGTCCGCTTTGAATACCAAGGAATTTTCCTAGAAGTATTGGAAAGTCTGGGTGAAATGCCACTACCACCTTATATCCATGAAAAATTGGATGACCGTGAACGCTATCAAACGGTCTACGCCAAAGAAAGCGGTTCTGCTGCTGCACCAACTGCTGGACTACACTTCACTAAAGAATTGCTGGCAGAAATCCAAGCCAAGGGTGTTCATCTGGTCTATTTGACTCTTCATGTCGGACTCGGAACCTTTAGACCTGTTTCTGTGGATAATCTGGATGAACATGAAATGCACTCAGAATTCTACCAGCTTTCTGAGGAAGCAGCTGCCACCCTTCGCTCTGTTAAGGAAAATGGTGGTCGCGTCATTGCTGTCGGAACCACTTCTATCCGCACACTGGAGACTATCGGTTCCAAGTTTGATGGGCAAATTCAGGCAGATTCTGGCTGGACCAATATCTTTATCAAACCTGGTTACGAATGGAAAGTTGTTGATGCCTTTTCAACCAACTTCCACCTGCCAAAATCAACTCTGGTCATGTTGGTTTCTGCCTTTGCCGGTCGTGAATTAGTCTTAGATGCTTATCACCATGCTATCCAAGAACACTACCGCTTCTTCAGTTTTGGCGATGCCATGTTTATCTATTAAATTTCATAATCAAAAAAACGCATATTATCAGGTATTATCCTTTGGTGCTCTAAGCTTTTCTAATGATAGACAGTCGCAAAAAAGTCTAAAAAGCTCTCAGAATCGTTGTCTCAGCACCAAAAATACGTGAAATTTGCATAATTAAAATAAATTTCAGGGGGAGTTATACAAAAAAACGACGATTTAAATCGTCGTTTTACTGATATAAATATGCAATCTTTTTTTGAAAATACGTCTATTTATTTTTTATGGTTTTTTATTGTAAAGTAGACCCAACCGAATGAACATAGGTTGTAGAAAGCAAATGAAAAAACTGCAAGGATGATAGCTCCTGTATCTAAATAACCTCTTTCAAGACCGTTTTTCAACAACAACAAGCCTGTAGTTTCGACAACGATCAAAAATAAAAATATATAAAAAATTTTCACATTAAGCATATTGTTACCGCTTTCTTTTTATTTGGTTTTATTGTACAACAAAAGTTGAAAAAAATCAAAAATACAAAGGAGTTTCCGTTATGTCTAAGATGTTTAAATGCATGTGTTTGCTAGTTATGTCTGTTTTCTGTATGTCTAGCATTTCCCCGTCGCTTGTTGTTTTTGCTGATGATAGCTTATCGGCAAACTCTAAAGTTGTATCTGGTGAGGATCAGTTTAAGAATGGCTCATCAGTGCGGTTCGGAGATACGCAAGTAAATATTTTAAGTGATGAAGTTCTTGAGGTGGTCAATCCAGATGGAAGTGTAGACACTATTGAACGACGTACTGATGGCGTCTATATCAATGGATCATTTTATATGGCTTATCAAAAGAATGAACTCGACCTAAATATATCTTTTAGATCATACGATCCTAATGTTTGGAATTACGTCAACACAATACATGGGAATAAAGAAGCCAACACATTCGCTCACTTCATGATTGATTCTGGAATAAGTTATATGATTGGTAAGATAGGTTCTGTATTGGGGGGTCCATGGGGTGCAATAATTGGTGGAGCATATATTGGTATGCAAACTTATGAGAGTTACTTGGAGTCACAAAGCCCATATCCATACTACATAACAAGTACTTATATCCATGTTGCTCAAAGAAAATGGAAGTTTATCACTGAATACTATAGAAACTCAGATTATACTGGGTATGTAAAAACCGAAACAAGCTACGTGAATTTCTAAAATATAAACCCTGCCTTTATATCTAGGCAAGGTTTATATTTTAGTTAATTGCTCAAGTAATTTGTAAGCATAATACTTGCGAAACTCTATTTGTTCAAGCGGTTCAAAAGCTCTTGTTTTTTATCCTCAAGCTCAGCTCTCCTTTGCTCGATTTCTTCACGTTTTTGGGCGATTTCTGCTTGCGCCTCGGGAGTTTCCAAAGTGCCTTGTGACTTGTGAAATTCTACTAGCATATCAACGATTTTTGAGTCTAATTCGTTAACATAATCAGGATTTGACCATTTCGGCACGTTGCTTGCAGGTGCTTGCTTTTTGCCGCCTTTTTTGAACGTTTTGGCTTGTTGTTCAGCTTTCTGACTATAGTTGGCCTCGTGGAATTTTCATATTATGCGTTTTGTTATGGATAAAAAATGAATTAATTTATTCTAAAGCTCGGATCTTTCAAACTCTGCACACTGGCATTGATAACCGCACCGACAATCAAAATCTTAGCAATGAGAATAAACCAGAACATCATGACCACCACGACGACGGAACTGAAAAAACGCACGTCCACTAGGTGATTGACATAATTATTGATATATACTGAAAAGATATTGAGCAGTAAGACCAGAGTCAACAAGACAAAGGCACTACCTGGCAACACATAGCGAATTCGTCGAACCGTAACATTAGGCAGGAAATAATAAAGCATGACCAAGATAGCGAAAATCAAGGCATAGATCAAGGGGCCTGTTAGATCTTGCAGATAATCAAAGATAGGACTATCCGATTTCCAGTGATTCTTGATAAGGTTGAGAAGCATGCGGCCAAAGACACTCAAAAACAGAGCTAAGGCGAAGAGAATCTGCAAGCCAAAACTGACAAACAAACTCATGAGCTGACGGGAAATCATTCCACGATTTTTAGCAACTCCGTAGGCTTTATTAAAAGCTTTCTGTAGGAAATTCATGGATTTTGAAAAGGTCCATAGGGCTGACAAAACCGCAAAACTCAATAAACCCGTTGAAGGTTGGGTCAACACTTCTGTGATAATCTTTGCCACCACATCATACATAGTATCGGGCAAGAATTCATTGACAACCTTTAAAAAATTGGAAACTGGAATCTGAAAATAGGGGAGGATATTGACTACCACCAAAAGCAATGGAAAAATCGAAATCAACCAATAGTAGGCTACTGCGACACTGGTAAACTCACTATCTGATACTTGATAATAATGCAAAAATGCTTTTAATAAAGGCTTGTCTATCAGCTCTTTCCACCACTTCTTCATATCATACTCCTTTATTTACAATCTTGATTAATTTCTTCTTACCAATTCCACCATATCATAAGGCAGAGTATTGGCAGCTTCCTTCAGAGAATAGTTCTCTAAGTTATTGACATTTTGTCGTAACTTCTTAGCATACTTGGTCGTAATCAATCGTTTTTCTTCATATTCAAAAATCAACTTGCGCTCCAGATAATAGCCTCTAAGCATTTCATCGATATTGTTGGGTTTGACACGGTTGATAACCCGTTCGACAAAGGCACCACTGGTGATAATAGCTGTTTCACGGAGACGGGAATCCTGCATGAAGCTAATTAAGGAACTCTTATAAACCCCTTTAAGGTTCTCTAGACTTTCGATGATCATCTCAGTATTTTCTAGATAGAGCTCTGCTATTTGGTCATAATCAAGAGCTCTGAGTTTCTGTGATTCTTCATTTTTCCAACTACGGAAGGTCTTGCCTAAGGTAAAGACTTCGTGAAGAAGAAAACGTAAAATCCGCAAAGAAACAAGGAAATAATAGGTCAACCGTGAAGCAAACTTGCGATTGATGCTTTGTTCCATGTTTTTCAGATAACGTTGGTAGACTCGATAGGCACGCTCACTCATCTTATCTTCTTCGTAAGCCTGTTCCAAACCATCACTCTCAATACTGAGGATAAGAAGTTTCAAAGCCTCCCAGTCCTCTTGCTCGCCCCTATTTTCTTGATTCAAGATAAGATTCTCTATTCGTCCATGATAATTGTCAATGGCTGCATAGAGAGGGAGCTTATTCTTATGAGTTTCAAGTTCTTTTTCTAACTCCGAAGTAACCTCATTCAAAATGGCGATATGCATGAGATAATCCTTGCTTTCTTCCTGTTCATCAGAAAAATGAGGCAAGACCAAGAGACCAGTTAAAAAGCTTACAAGTGTCACACCTGCGACCAGGAAAAGCAAGAGAGGATACTCCTGCTCTAGATTACTTGGTATCAGAAGGATCGTAGCAATCGACACCGTTCCCTTGACACCTGAGAAGGTCAAAAGAAGCATGTCCTTCATATACTTATTTAGCTTTTTCTTGAGGCGTCGAGTCCTATAGGCATAATAGCCATAAATCATGACAAAACGAATGGCAAAGAGGACAAAGGTCAGGGCGACAAGAGATAGCAATAAAAGTAAGGGATTATAGATTGGATTGGTCAAGATAGGTTCTGCTATCATTTCCAGCTCCATCCCTAAAATCACAAAGACAGAACCGTTAAGCATAAAGTTCACTGTATGCCAGACCGTCTCGGTCACCGTATCCACTTGGGCTTCGAGGAGCGTAATTTTCTTAAAACGGCTTGCCTTTAAAATCCCAGCAACCACAACGGCAATAATCCCTGAAACATGGACTTCTTCTGCTAGGAAGAAAGTCACCAGAGGCAAACTCAATTCTAATAAAAGTTCGCTGGCAATATCCGTTGCTCGCACACTCAGCAAGAAGGTATGGAGGAAACGGTTGGTCATAGCTGTTAAAAAGCCAACTAAAAAACCGCCTAGGATTGAAAAGATAAGCGAACTACTAGCTTGCCCAAGGGAAAAGGCTCCTGTTGTCCAAGCTGTCAAGGCTACCTGAAAGGTCACCAAACCAGAAGCATCATTCAAGAGTCCTTCACCCTTAAGGATATTGGACACGCGCTTAGGAAAGCTAAAGCGCTCCGAAAGAGAAGCAAAAGCCACCAAGTCCGTAGGCCCAAGGGCTGCCCCAACAGCCAAGCAAGCCACCAAGGGAAGGCTAAGCCAAAGAAGATGGGCCAAGCCACCCAAACTCAGAGTCGAGATAAAAATCACTGGAAATATGAGATAAACAATAATTCGCCAGTGTTTTAAAATAGCTGTAATATCCGCTTCTTCCGACTCTCGGAAAAGCAAGGGCCCGATAACCAGGGCCAAAAACAACTCCGTATTGAGGTGAAAGTCGGTATTAGGTAAAAAGAGACCAATCACAATTCCCAAAAGAATTTGCACCAAAGGGAGAGGCAAAAAGGGCAGAAGCTTATTGGTTGTACTTGAGACAATCAAGACCAGTAAAAATAGGATTAGGTAAATCAGTAATTCCACGCACTTCCTCCTTAGTCTTTTTTACAACAGAATTCAAATATCTCCTTCTGCTCTTTGATTTTTTGGTCAATCTTGGAACAATCTTTGTGCTCAATTTTTCTCTGGCACCGTTCCATTTCAAGAGCAACTAATTTTTTCTTGATTTTAAGCATTTTTTTGCTCATATGCGCTTGGTCTAGCACACCCACTGCTCGTTCGTGGTGGGTTGATTCAACAAAATTCTGGCGCATGGCATCCAGCTTTTCACGTAGGTATTGTTTATCCATGTCTATATCTTTCTAATTTTTCAATCATCACTAAAAATGGTGGGGTGTTGACTTGATTCAGGGTTCGATAAATGGTAGCTGTGTACTCTTGTTGGTTCAACTGGCTAACAAAATCCAAGACAGCATCTTTCTCGATGTCTCCTCCTTCATGACCATAGTAAATCATAATGGCAATTCGTCCACCTTTGACAAGTAAACCACACAGCTTTTCTAATGCTTCAATCGTTGTCTGAGGTCGGGTAATGACAGACTTATCAGCTGACGGCAGATAGCCCAGATTAAAAATCCCTGCCTTGGCTTCTGTCACAAACTGGTCCAGTGTCTCATGGCCCTGCAAGATTAACTGGGCATTTGTCATTCCAGCCTGGTCCAAACGCTCTTGCGTCTTTTCCAAGGCTTGCTCCTGAATATCAAAGGCATAGACTTGCTTGGCTATCTTGGCTAGAAAAAGAGTATCATGCCCATTTCCCATGGTCGCATCCACTACGGTATCGTCCTGAGTTACAACCTCAGCTAAAAAATCATGTGCCATCTCAAGTGGTCTTTTCATTATTAAACTCCTGTTTTACAGCCTTACATCCTTGAACGCTTCCACGACGTCGCATCTCCATCTCAATGCTGTTGAGAACTTCCCATTTATTGAGGCTCCACATAGGCCCAATCAGCATATCCCTAGGTGCATCTCCTGTGATTCGATGGATGACAATATGTTTGGGAATGATTTCCAATTGATCACAGATAACCTTTACATATTCGTACTGACTCATTAACTGCAAACGTCCCTCGTGGTAATCTCGTTGCATACGTGTATTAGTCATGAGATGGAGCAAGTGTAGTTTAATCCCTTGAATATCGTTGTCCATGACACAGCGGCGGACATTTTCAATCATCATCTCATGGGTTTCACCAGGAAGTCCGTTAATCAAATGAGAAACAATCTCAATTTTGGGATACTTTCTCAAACGCTTGACCGTTTCCACGTACAATTCATAAGAGTGGGCACGGTTAATCAAATCAGAAGTTGTTTCAAAAGTAGTCTGCAAGCCCAATTCAACCGTCACATGCATGCGCTCCGACAATTCAGCCAAATATTCAATGGTTTCGTCTGGTAAACAGTCAGGGCGTGTTCCGATATTAATTCCCACTACACCTGGCTCGTTGATAGCCTGCTCATAGCGTTCCCGAATCACTTCCACCTTTTCATGGGTATTGGTAAAATTTTGAAAATAAACCAGATACTTCTGCACGTCTGGCCACTTGCGATGCATAAAGTCAATTTCCTTATAAAATTGCTCACGGATAGGCGCATCCGGTGCTACGATAGCATCTCCAGAACCTGAAACCGTACAAAAAGTACAGCCTCCATGAGCCACAGTTCCATCACGATTGGGACAGTCAAATCCCGCATCAATAGGGACTTTAAAGGTCTTTTCTCCAAAGAGTTTTCGATAATAATCATTCAAGGTATTATAAGATTTCATAACTTTCATTATAACAAAAAACACCCACAATCTCAAAAGACTGACTTTCCTATAAATTCCTCTGTTTCTCGTTTCCATTAGCGATTTTTTATGATACAATATGGGTATGATTTTAATGAAATTAGCATCTATTTTATTATTGATACTGACCTTAGTCGTCTGCATTATCATAACCAAACTTTTTAGATTAAAAAAACTAGGACGAAATTTTGCGGATTTGGCTTTTCCAGTCTTGGTATTTGAGTATTACCTGATTACAGCTAAAACCTTTACCCATAATTTCCTCCCTAGACTGGGGCTAGCCCTCTCAGTCCTAGCCATTATTCTCGTCTTTTTCTTCCTTTTGAAAAAACGTAGCTTTTACTATCCTAAATTTATCAAATTCTTCTGGCGTGCAGGATTCTTAGTAATCCTTGTCATGTATATCGAGATGATTGTTGAATTGTTCTTAATGAAATAATCGAATCCCTAAACATTTTCTAGGGATTTTTGCTTTCTCTACAAAATAGGATAGACAATAACACTATACAATTTTATACAAAGAAAATCCCTTAGAAACTTATATTCCAAGGGATTTATCTTCTATCTAAGACAAGAACTTCTCTCTAATCTTTAACGATAAAGAAAGTATCAAAATTTCTAGTCTTCTTTTTTACCTTTAGTGGCTACTAAGCCTGCACTCAAACCTAGAAGAGCTAAACCTGCTGCTACTGCTGCCTGTTCTGCCTCTGTTCCAGTGTTTGGCAAGTGATTCTTTTCATCTTGCTGGGCTTCAACTGAACGTGAGCTCACTTGTTTTACATCCGTTTTCTCAGTTGATACTTGTTGTTTTGTAGTTTCTTGAGATTCTGGTTTTTGAACTTCTTGATCTTGTAGCACAGACTTACTAGCTTCTTTAGGAGCTGCTTTAAGCTGTTCTTGAGGGGCTGATTTTGTATCTTTTATAGCTGTACCAACCTCTACAATACGGTCCTGAGCTATAACTTTATCATAGCTTTCTTTCTCAGTTCTCTTGCCATTTTCTACTTCAATCAAGTGAACACGGAGACCTTGTCTTCCTTCTTGGAGGATACGAGTTTCACCTACATATAACTTGTCAGACTTACGCTCCTGGATTTGGAAGCCAACTGCCTCTTCCTCAACTATAAGCTCTGGTCTGTTGAAAACTAGAGTATTGAATTCGTCCTCTGTAAGAGAGGTTCCTGGTTTAGTTCCGACAACGACAATGCGATTTGTTGGAGACTCTAGCACTTCATGGAGTTTTTCTTCCTTACTTCCATCAGAATTAATGCTTGTAAAGGTACGTTCCTTACCGACTTTTCCTTCTTGTTCTACACGAGTTTCACCAAGATAAAGCCCTGAATCTTTTTTCTCAACTGTCTTATAGGCCAAATCTTGTTCAACAACTTCTAATTTTGGTAAGTCCTCTTGCACCGCAGCAACTGTCTTCGCAGAAACTGGTTTTTCTTTAGTCAACTGGATACGGTATTCCTTGGCTTGTTTTCCACTCTCTGAAACTAGGCGAACAAGTACTGGAAAGCTATCATCTCCACCATCTACAACTGTTGAAGCAACCTGATTTGTAGTTGCAACAGAGACTTTTGGACGTTGACCTTTATAGGTGATTTGATAGTTTTGACGATTTTCAGTAAAATCTGGAAGTTCTTTTCCATCTACAAGAATCTTCGCTTGAGTGCTTTCTTGCGGCAATTCGCTCGATGCAAGGAAGGACATTTCAATCATCGCAACACCGCTCTTGTCTGCCTTACGCTCCATACGCCATCTCATAGCTTTGGCTTTCACCTCTTTAAATGTCACATTAATTTCATCACCCGCTTCGATATCTTTATTCGCGTGATACGGAACAGCAATCCAATTTTCTGGATTATTAAATGGATGATCTGTTTCGTAAGCTTGGTAATTTGAATAATAAGTTGGCACTTCAAAGTCTGGACCAATATAGCGTTCCAAAACGAGTTTAGCTGGTGCATCTGTACCACTATCTGCAAAGAACTGGAGTTTGGCTTGTGCAACAGTCCGTTCTACAATCTTACCCTTTTCACGGAAAATGACCCCTGCTGACACTTCTGGATTAGTGGACGGTCTTGCAGACCAGTTTGTCCAACGACGATTTTCAGAGTGATCTCTATCATTGATATAGTCTACACGGTCATGAGAACTATCATCAATATCGTTGGTTGCTGAGGCAAAGGCCTGGTTACTGTTTTCATCATAGTTAGGGTTATCTGAAAGAGCCTCACCAAGTTTGTCTGTCACTCGTACAGTGAACTCAGCAGTAAGATTGCTACCAAGGACACGACCTCGAACAATAAATTGACCTGCTTTTGTCAGATTTTCTGCTGGAACTTCTTCCCATTCAACTGTCAGGTCTTTTGTTTCGTAGCCGTCTTTACCTGTGAAGTATACCGGAACCTTAGTTGGCAATTCAATTGGTTGCCCTAGTTGCAACAAGCGAGCTTGTTTAACTGTAGCAACTGGTTTACGAGAAAGTAAGTCTTTATCCTTAGTGAAGTGCAGACGGTATTCTCCTAAGATGTCGCCATTTTCAGCTTTCGCGATGACACGAACTGGCTCACCCTCACGAACGCTTGGAACGACGGTAGCGAGACCATTGTTGCTAACACTTGCTGTGACTACGGGAACTTTTCCATCTCCAGACTCAAGGTAGTAGTCTGTCAAATCAGGGTTAAAGTTTGCTAAGTCTTTACCATCAACTTGGATTCTTGTTTGTCCTTGTTTGGCTGGCGCAACTTGTTTGGCAAAAATCTGTACTTCTGTGATAGAAGTTCCACGCTTATTGTCTGCTTTAACCATCCGAATGCGAACAGCATGGGTTTCAACTTTATCAAAGCTAAAGTGGTTCATTTCTCCAGCCTTGAGCTGAGCTGGTGCCTTTAGATTAGTCACTGGTTTCCAGTTAGCAGGATCATTAAAGACATGATTTTCACCGCTTACAAAGCTAGGATTTTTAGGAGCTGTTGGAACCGTGTTACCAACATAATACTCAATCACATAAGACTTCGGTGCGCCAACTCCATGGTCTTCGTGGAATCCGACACTTAGATTATCAACGGAACGTTTACTCAAGATACCTGAATCTCCAAACAGAACACCGACTGAAGCTTCTGGATTACTACGATTCCAGTTTGTCCAACGGTTGGCTGGTCGGTCATTAAAGGAAATCAATTTATCGTTGACATTTGAAACAGGGTCGGTTGGATTCGAGTCTGAAGCAAAGGCAAGTGGCAATTCTGAACCTGTCCATTGGTCAGAAATATTTGCTCCTTGCTCTGTTTGAGCAGACACACGAACATGGAGTTTAGTAGTTAATTGCGTACCTTCTAGGTGACCATTAACTGTAAAGACACCCTCCTTAGCATATTGATCTGGACGAATCGCATCCCATGCAACCTTAGCTGATGAAACGTGACCATTTGAATCATATGTACGAACGCTTTCTGGTAATTGTGGTGCTTCTGCGACTGGAGTTGTCACACTAACTTCTTCAACTGAAACGATGCCTTCTACAGATACTTTAGCACGCGCTTCCAGGTCAATTCCTTCAACCTTACCTAACACTTCAAAGCTTTGATAGTGGTCTAGTTTTTCTTTTGGAATAGCTTGCCATGTAACTTTATGAGTTTTAGGGAAACCTTTGTCATACTCAACCGTTACTGTTGACGGAAGAGTAGGTTCTTGGTGTAAATCTGTCACTACATTCACAGGACGGATGGATTGCGCAATCTTCTTCTCAGTATTGGCTTGGATAGTGAGATTGATTTTACCCGTAGCACCCTCATATTCAGCTTTCAGAGTGAGTGCTCCTGGTTTATGCAACTCAAGCATTCCTTTTCGGACTACAACTTCCCCTTCACCGCTTGTAGAGAAGCTCACCTTATCAGCTGGTAATACAGCTTGCGTTCCATCTTGATAGTGAGCTCGAACCGACAAGTTGACTGTTTGGTCTTCTTTGAGACCGTCAGCTTGTTCCACTTGCAAGCTCAAATGGTCAATTTTTGGTGCTTCTTCGAGGAATTGAATTGCATAGGTTTGAAGAGGGCCACCATCTTTAGGCTGAACAAAGATGCTCGCACGCATACCGTTTACTGCGCTTGCTTGAAGAACTGTAACATCAGCATTTTCAGCACTTGCTGTTACTTCTGGCAATTGGGCACCATAAGCAAGAGTACGATATTGCATTGGTTGTTGACTAGTAAGACCTGTTACTGCTTCACCTCCAACAGTAACAGTTGGCACTACAGGTGTTGCAGCATTTCCTTCTTCTACTACAAGGGTTGCATGAATAGTTTCTCCAGCTAACTGACCAGTCATTTGAATACGTGATCCAGCTACTGAAAGTTTGGCTTTATCTGCTTCCGCAATCTCCCAGCTATCTACTTCGTACTCTTGTACACTTCCATCGGTTACAAGTATTGACACATATTTATCTACAGTGTTCAAGTCTGCTCCTGGAGCAACACGTTTAACTGTTGGTAATTCTTTCGCAATTGCTAGAACCTCGACACGAGCCTCTACCTCACGTCCATTTGCTGTACCTTTAGCAGTCACAACTCCTGCTTGACTAACATCGACTTGAGACCAAGTTACTGGAAGTTTTTCACGACTACCATCGCTGTATACAAAACTTACTGTTTTCGGCATTTTTGGTTCTTTACCAATTAATGTACGAACTCTTGCTACTTCTGTCCCCAAAACAGTCTTCTCTTGTCCTTCTTTTTTACCAGTAAAGACAGTTACTTGACTAGATTTCAAGAGATCTGAATGGGCTGTCAGTGTGAATTTACCTGCTTGTTCAGTTGATTTGACAATGGCAACGCCTTTACCATTAAATGCTTTACGAATCCAAGAACCATCTGCTTGCGCCTTATAGCGTTCACGGCTGGCTTGTTCCCCGTTATCGACACCTACAAGTTGGCCTTGTCCGTGCAATTGGAAGCGAACCAGATTATTAGCAGTTGGTACTACATTCCCTTGGCTGTCAACGATTTCGTAGTAGATGTATGTCAAGTCTTTTCCATCTGCTGCGATTGCATGGTCTTCCTTGATAAGACGAACTGCCGCTGGCTTACCAGCAGTCGTAATCTTATCTCGAGCAATTTCCTTGCCAGATTCATCACGAGCAATTGCTTCCAAGGTACCTGGTTGATAAGCAACTTTCCATTCAAGATACAATTCATTAGTATTAGCACCTTCTTGGTAAGTTCGTCCATCGCTAGTTTGTTTTTTAGTAAAGGTCTTCTGTCCTAGGGATTCACCGTTCAACAATAGCTCCACACTTGCAGCGTTAGAGTAGGCACGAACTGGAATTTTACCATCTGCATCAGCTACATTATCTTTTAGAGTTGGGTCCTCCCAGTTCCAGTGAGGAAGTAGGTGAACCATCGGTTTTTTCTGAGCAGATACCCATTGACTCTGGTAAAGATAGAAATCATTTTTTGGAATACCAGCAGTATCTACAATACCAAAATAAGAACTTTTGACTGGTGTATGATTTTGGTTGTGCCATGGCGTAGGCTCACCAATATAGTCAGTACCGGTCCAGATAAACTGTCCAGCATAACCAGCATTGTCCCGATCAAAAGTCCATGAAGCTGTTGCTGTTTTACCCCAACCAACACGATCATTTCCATAATCAGACTGCTCATAGTTACGATAGTCTTGATTACTGTGTACCAATTCACGCTCTGGACGATAATAACTTCCACGAGTACGAGTAGCTGAAGAAGTCTCTGAACCATAAATCAACCACTTTGGATGCTTGGCTCTAAGAACTTTGTAGTTATCTTCTGAGTAGTTAAATCCAACCGCATCCAGTTCATCAGCAATTTTCTCATGCCCACCGCTACCATTACCAAAACGGAACTTATCAGCTCCCATAGTCACATAACGAGTATTATCAACATCCTTGATTACTTTAACCAAACGTTTAACAGTAGCTAGAGAATGGGGATCGCCATTAGCTTCTCCAATCTCATTTCCAATAGACCACATAAAGACAGCTGGGTTATTTTTGTCTCTTTCTACCATGGTACGTAGATCATAATCTGACCATTTTTCCCCTTTTTTAGCTTCAGGGTGGGTTGCATCTTTTTCAAAGAAACGACCATAATCGTATGGTTTCTTACCTCCATACCAAGTGTCAAAAGCTTCTTCCTGAACCAATAAACCAAGTTCAGCTGCAATCTGTAATGTTTGAGGACTTGCTGGATTGTGGGTTGTACGAATCGAATTCACTCCCATATCCTTCATCTGTTTCAGACGGCGATATTCAGCCTTGTAGTTTTCCTCCGCACCCAATGCTCCATGGTCGTGGTGCAAGGAAACCCCGTGGAACTTGATGTGTTCACCGTTCAAAGAGAATCCTTGGTCTGGAGTCCAGTTATAGTAACGATAACCAAATAAATCTTTCTTAGCATCTACAAGCTGACCATCTTTGTAAACACGAGTCACCATCTCATATAAAGCAGGTTTATCGGACGACACTGTCCACAATTTAGGTTTTTCAACCTCTAATGCTGATTCCAAATGAATTGTTTCTCTAGCTTTTAGAATCTTACTCTCAGTTCGAACAAGTTCTGTAACTGCCTGACCGCCCCGTTCAAAAATTTGATACTCTGCTACGAGCTCATGATCCTTATCATCTGTATTAACGATTTTACTGCTCACATGAGTTTCAACCTTGCCATTTTGTTGGTGTTCAAGTTTTGGGGTTAAGATAGTTGTACCATTTTTCTCAACATGAACCTTATCTGTCACTTGCAAGTTCACATCACGATAGATACCACTTCCTGAATACCAACGACTACTTGGCTGTTTATTTACTGCATGAACAGAAATAACATTCTCTCTTCCATCCTTATAAAGATAATTGGTAATGTCATATGAAAATTGATTGTAACCATTTGGATAGTGACCAACTAACTGACCATTAACAAATACTTGAGAATCCATGTAAACCCCATCAAAGGTCACACGGACATCTTTATTTAAATCTTTTTCGTCTAACTTAAAGGTTTTACGATACCATCCATCTCCACCATTCAGTTGGCCTCCTTCATTTTGAGATGGTGAATCATGATCAAAATCAAAATGAATACTCCAGTCATGAGGAAGATCCATTTTTTTCCATGAAGTAATATCTGCGTCTGGTTTAACAGCCTCTTTAGCATTGGCATTTAGCTTAAAGTGCCAATTTTGATTGAAAGAAATGTTTCTATCTTCAATTAACTTATCAACAACTTCATTTGCAGCAGATTTGAATTCCTTCTTATCTTTTGAAACAGAAGGATCTTGTAATTCCGCTTTATTTGTTTCTTCAGCTACCTTCGTTTCTTCTATCCTACTTTTCACTTCAGTCTTACCTTCTTCTAAAGGAAACTCTTTATTATCAGCAACTGTAACTGGGGACTGATCTGCATGAGTTTGGTCAGAGACACCTGTAGCATCTGCATTATCCTTAAGAGGCACATTATCCGTTTGTTCACTTGATTTTTCCGCAACCATCACTTTAGATGTCTTTTCACTCTCTTCTTTATTTTCAGAATCATCATTCTGCTTACTTATTGAAATTAGTTCATTAGTATTTTCATTCGCATAAGCAGAAGAAGCTAGACTAAGGCTTGATCCTAATAACAGCACACAGCTTCCTATGAGCACTGAGCAAGCACCGACTGAAAATTTTCGAATACTATAAACGCTCTTTTTGTTCCAATTACCTTTTTGCATGGAATCCTCCTTTTTTAGTAACCGCTTTCATCTTTCTAAAAGCAAGCTCCTTATTATAATTATCTTATAATACAATTTTATAACCAATAAAAAATTTGTCAATCTTATACAAATAAAAACAATATTTTTGATTGTTTTTTATAAAAATTAGAGAATTTCCAGAGAGAATCGGAGTTTTTATTATTATAATTATGATGTTATACTTTTTCTTGGAATTCTAAAATGGAATAGCTTTTTACTATCTCAAACAAAAAAAATTTATTTTATCTTAGCCTAATTTAAAATCAAAAAGTAAGCTAGAAATAATCTGTTACCACCAAAAATTCTTTCTTACATTTTTAGACATAGAAAAAGATCCAACAAATATTTCAGTTAGATCCTGACTTTATTCACTCTTCCTTCTTATTTTCCTTCTTTATCCGGAAATAGATAACCAATACCTACACAAGCCAGCACACCTGCACCAATTACTAGACCACTTGAAATTGGCAAAAGGTCCAAAATTGCATTTGCGATGATAAAAGCAATAATCAAACACATCAGACTAGCCTTATAGTCCTTTTTCAAAAGATTCTCTAGAGTGAAAAAGAGGAACAAGCCTACCGGAATCAGGGCCCAGAGATTGACATCCAAACTTGGCCAGCCAACAGAACCAAAATACACTACTGTCGCTGCTGCTATTAAAAATACAATCCCCAATAATTTTTTCATTTCTTTATCTCCAATTTCTTTCTAGAAACTTGAACCATCTGATATCGACGCCTCACGTCCCTTACACCAATCATTATAGCAGAGGTCAGTTTCAAGAACAAGTTCTTTTGCCTATCTGGTCTCTATATCGGTCTAAGTGGTTGAATAATAGCGATAAAATAAGGAAGCAGGTGAAAAACTACCTTCCAAATAAAAAGGAATTAAGCAACCAAACGCTACTTAATTCCTTCACTGAAATTATTTCATCACCTCTATTAAATAAAGTAGCCTTTAAATTTTGAAAGACTCTATTTGCTAATCAATATTGTCAATACTAACCCTTTCAATCAATTCATTAGTTTTCTAAACTAAGTCTATTAATAAATCCAAAAAGAGTAGCACTATCAAAGCAAACTAAATAATTGAGTTATAAATGGCTATTTTCACAAAACTGTTTCATCATCACGCTATATCAGTACATAAACCATTTTTTCATCCATAGCTTTTGTCTTAATCTTGATCTTTTTTCTTCAATCCAAGAAATGCACCTACGGTAAACATTATTCCAGCAATGAATGGTGTAAAACCTTCTCTGACTGTTCCGGTTTTTGGCAATCTATCAGAATTGTTAGTATCCGATTTACTATCAATATTGGTATGTTTATTAGCTATGTTCTCTGGTTCATTAAGATAAACTTCCTTCTTATTTTCAAAGTTTTTATCATTTTCATCAGGAACTGTAACTTTGACATCCTCAGTTGAATCAGATCTTTGACTTTCATCTAATTGACTATAATTTACTTGTACAGGAACTGTAGTTTTGACATCTTTAGTTGAATCAGATTTGTGTGAATGATTTTCTCTTTGTAAATCCTCTTTTCTGTGACTTTCATCTAATTGATTATGATTTGCTTGCACCTTATCTTTCTTTTTGGATACATCAAAAGTAGGTTTATTTTCCTCCTCCTTTTTCTCCTCTATTTTCTTGAATACAGGTTTTATAAGGGTATCTTTTGATAGATTAATAACATAACCAGCATCTTTTTTCCCTTCGACACCAGAAATTTCCCAGCCATCAAATTGATATCCTTTTTCTAATTCACCCTCATAGACAGGTAAAATGAAATCTTCTTCCGACACTATCTTAGAACTCATTTCTTTTCCATTTTGAATGGTCACAGTCACCGTATGAGGTTTTAATTCGCTAACCTCTCCCGTATCTTTGTTTAAAATAAATTCTTTTACGGTCGTATTTCTTGCAAAATCTTTTACAACAATCTTAATGTTTAGTGTCTTATCTGTTAGTTGTTTAATATCATCAAATGATTTGTATTCTTTTCCATTTACATAAATATGTTTTTCTTGAATCTCACCATCGAATCCATTATTTCTTTTATCATTGATATTAAAGACTACAGATTTTCCGTCAGCATATTCAATACTAGTATTTCCCTTAGGATCAATGTTTACTTCTGGTTTAACATTATCATATAAAAATTGATAGTGTACTCCAACCGCTTTCGCATTCAAATCGCTATAGCCAGTTTGAAGATAAACATTTCCATCCATATCTGTTACCTTATCTGGGAATCCGTTTGCTTTATAGTCTTTCATTCCCCAGTCCATGATGTCACCGTCTTTAACATTAAGCTTAATGTTAAAATCTCTAGTGTTATCAATGTGTAAATCTCCGTAGATTAAATAATTATCTACAACCGATTCATTAACTCTCAACTCCCAGTTAAAACCACCCTTATCAGAAATCTTACCTCTTAAATAAAATTCTGGATTTCGTACATAAATTTTATTAGATTTAGATGGATTAAAGTAGTTCTTGTCCATTGAAAGATTTACTGGTTTTGCATCAATAAATAACGTAGAGCCATCTTCTTTTATAGCTTCTACATTGGACTTATCCTCTCCTGTGTACTCTTTACCATCCTTACCAAATAATACAAGTTTAGAAGGATCTGTTACAAGATTTCCATCTTTATCGATTGCCTCCCCTTTATCGTTCATTTTAAAGGTAAACACTTGATACCTTACAATGTTAAAGCCGTCCAAAGCCGACATTAATACGGATTGAGTACTTCTTCCATCTTCAACATTTCTACTATCAGCATAAATTATTTTTTCTGAAAGGACTCTTAGATTAGGATTGGTCTTTTGGATTTTTGCTATATCTTCCTTGTTATAGACTCCATTTCCTTCTAACATATCCGTTTTTCCAGGATTATAGGTAGTCACTTTTAGTGCATAGCCTTTTCTTAGAATGATGTTATCTTTTAACAGATATTGTTGTTTTTCTGAATCAGAATAGATTTTACCAGATTCCATGTCCGTTAAATTGTTTGGTTTGTTTTTTGAAAGATCTCCTTCTCCTAATTCTATTACATTCCCATAACTTGATGCATAGGGATATTCTGTCTTAGTTTCCTTATTTTTTTCAGGCATTCTAATTTTCGTTTCAGCTTTTATCTGATCATCATCTTTCACAAAGAATCTCATATCTCCTGAAAAAGCTAATCCATCCACAATATCATTAATATTAGCGTATAAATCAAATGTCATCGTTTTTGAGTGGGAATCATACTTGGTCGTTTTGATTTCTATCGATTTATATTTATTACCATAATATACCTTGGCATTTTTAGAAACATTACTTATCTTTCCAAGAATTTCAAAGTGTCCATCTTTAGACGGGCTTAGAACACCATAAATTTTTGATTTGATTTCGTCAAGTTTTTCAGTTTCATATTCTAAGGCGCTACCATCGTCATAAGCAATGATATTTCCCTTATCATCGTATTTATAATCGTATTCTTCTGTCCTCTTACCAGTTTCACTTGTAAAGTCATCAACTTCTCTAAATTTCTTTTTAATGAGTTTTTTCAAGTCTTTACTTTCAAACTCTCTAATTGTTGAAATCGTTTTATGAATAGTCAAGCTAGATTTTTCTTCGATAGACTCTTCATTGTCTTGATGATGTTCTACTTCAGTTGTATCTTTTTTAAGATTATCCTCTTTTCTATTTTCTAAATTTTTAAATTTAGATTCGGCAATCTCGCCAAGCTTTTGGTATTTAGATGAATCTTGATCAGGATCTACTAGATAATAGGAAATCATCCCCTTTTCATCAGCATGATCAGCAAATTTAATTCTATGAATCTTTGTGAAATTGCTAGAGCCATCTAGTGCAATGACTTCAATGATTTTTCCTCTTAAATCTCCTGCACCATTAATTTCATAAATGGTATTTCCGTCTTTGTCAAGCTTTCTATTTCTTCCTTGACCCTCACCTGCGTAAGTTACTTCAAGATTTTTCTCAACCTCTCCATCTTCATTAACCAGAGCGGCGCCAGCATACCAAACTTCGTTGGCAATCTCGTCAAATTTTTCAGGATGTTCTTTTTGATCTCTCGCAAATAGAGTTTCATTCTTGTATTGATCTTTTACCTTATGATAAGTATCCTTTGTGATCAGCTTAATTTTTTCAGGATTTGAAAAATCAACCGAAACAATCTTAGGGGCTGTGTTATCAATTTTTACAGGAATATAGGAAACTTGCCATGGGTAATCTTTAGTTAATCTATATTTAAATTTATAGAAATATTGACCTTCTGCAATCGGTTCAAATTGACCTCTTATCTTAGTAGCAGGATCTTGGTTATCCTTGCTTTCTGGTGCATTTTCTTCTCTACCTCTAGGGTTATAGATGAGTCCATCCCATTTCAAGTCACCCCAAACTTTTAGTTTTGAAGATTTGATTCCCTTTGCATCATTTCTCTTAGAGTTTAAAATTCCTTTAATAAAGTGTTCTCTCGAAATGACTTTTAAGTCTCTTTGATTTTCTCCCTCTTTATTTGTATTTACTATCGAAATCATTCCTTCTTCTGCACTTCGTAATACAAGTGGAGAAGGTGTTAATCCTCTCTCAAGTTGAGCATCTTGAGGATTTCCATTTGAATCTAAAGGATAAATTTTAGCAATATTAGAACCACTTGATGATGGTGCGTTGATCCCTTCGTTATTGAAAGCAAATAATTCTGGATTTTGATCTAGGGATGTTGTATTTTTATCTTTTCTATTTTGTATAACTCCTGCTGGATTAAATTTATCTATACCATGTTCTCCACCAATTCCCTTATTTAAGGTTCCTGGAATTTTTGGTTTACCATCATCATCATAACCTTCCATTGTTTTTGATTTTGAACCTTCTTCCCAGGCCCATTTATCAAGGATTGGTTCGTGGTTCCAATCCCCAGCAAATCCCATTAGAGGCATCGATAAAGAAGGTTGGAAATTTGTTTTCTTCCCGTTGGAGTTTAGAGCTTCCATTTCTTCCACTGACTCAAAATGAATAAATGATTCTACAAATTTATTTTTATTTTTAGCCTCTCCAACGTTTATAACCGCATTTAAATCAAAGCTAGAATTTGGGCCTATAGTGAAAGTGTCATGCTCAAATGTGATATTTGCTCCTTTGACTTTTTCTGGGTGGATTTCTGGAACAATTTGCTTCCCATCTGGAGATTTTTCATCTTTGTATGTTTCATCCAGTTTGAGTCTATCAGTTAGAGCATCTGTAGTTACCGCTGATGCTGAAACTTTAAAGGTTAAAGGTCTGTTTGATGTATTGTGAAGCTTAATTGTAAAGTATTTTTTATCTCCTTTTATTTCTTTAAGAGAAACAGAACCATAAGAGTTTACCAAACCTTTAGAATCCGTGTTTTTGAAAGTCGCTACAACTTCATTTCTCAAAGCATTAGCAACATTAATTAGCCCTGCCCCCTGTTGTCTAGGTGATGCAAAGTATTGACTTTTTTCTTTCCAAGAAGTCGCATCCATCATAGGCCGTGCAGTATTTTGTAGGGCTATTTTTGTAAGACTTGTAAGGTCTATTTTGTCATCTCCCTCAAGATTTTTCAATACAGGTCTTTCAAGCATTTCCTTTAACTTTGGCCTAATCAAAACAGTAGAAGCTGCTACGATTGGAGTTGCCATACTAGTCCCTGACATATAACCATAAGTTGATTTCCCATTAATGACATTAAGAGTGGATTTAATATTTTTACCTGGTGCTGAGACATCAGGCTTTAAAAGCAAATCTGTTCTTGGCCCCCAAGATGTAGATCCTGCTGGAACTATGACATCTTCTTTATACAATTCTTTGTCTGTGTCAGGTGCAAACTTAAAGTCAATCTCTTTTTCGTCACCTACATTCGGTTTATTAGAATTATAGCTGGCCATATCAATTGGATAGTATTGCTCCAATTTATCTTTGAAATCTTCCTTACTATTTCTTTTAACCTCAGTTTTTTTATCAGGATTAATCATGTTCCATAGCTTTACACCATCATCTCCTGAAATTGAAAATACTTGACTTTTAGTCCCTTCATCCGCTTCATATCCCATGGCTGGAAGCTCTGTCCAATTATCTCTATTGTAGTAATTGACAGTATTTACAACCATAATGGCGCGTGCGCCCTTATCCGTTGCTCTTTTAAAAGCATCTTTTAAATCCTTGGTATAAATTCGATCCATTACTGCAATTTTGCCCTTAAGATCCAATCCTATCAAATCTTTGTCTTGCCCCTTGCCTATATATACAAAGTTTAATTTACTAGGAGCTTTTGAACCGTCTTCATTTGTTGTGATTTTATTCTTATCGAAAAAGGCCCCTATATTTCTGTATTTAAAATTTTCTCCACCTATGTTGACTTTATCAAACTCAACTGTCTGATTTTTAGCAGAAGCGACCGCTATCGCATCTTCATGTGCTGCAGTTCGCGTTACATTTCCAGTATCTGTCATTTTCAGATTATTATTTGCCACTAAATCCCATGAAGAACTTGAAGCAGAAGTAGCATAGTTACCCGTAGCTACAACCATTGGAATGCCTGCTTTTCTTAATGCTCTAATAGCTTCCCAATATTTCTCACCTACAAGACCTGTTCCTGTAAAGCCAGATGATACCGAAACAACATCGACATTGTGTTTGATCGAATCTTCAATAGCATGAAACATTGTTTCATCTCCTGCGAAGCCAGATCCTGCGTCAGAGTACATTTTATAAGAGAAGATCTGTGCATTAGGCGCAATTCCATCTATTCCGTTAAAGTTTTTAATATCTTTTTCAGTATCATTTCCCGCAAGAATCCCTGCAATATGCATTCCATGTGGATCAAAATAATCGCTTCCATCATCAGCTTTTTCTACAGTGATTTTACCACCATTATAATAATTGAAAGCATGAGGGATTTTGTCACTCAACCAGAAATTTTTATCAGTACCTTTTAAGTCTTCTTTTTTGAATCTCATTGAGCCTTTAGCATCATCATCAATCCTCATGGCCTTATGCCTATAATCTGTCCCGGTATCGATATTTGAAATGACCATACCTCTACCATCAAAATTTTTACCAAATGGAGCATTGATAGATTTTAGGTAATCAATTGCCTCTTCAACTCCAATTTCCTTCCTAGCATGATTCATCATTGGCTGGACTTTTTGTGATCGTTCAACCGATGAGATACCTTCTATTAGTTTAATTTTGTCCAGATTATCTGGAGTTGTTTCTATTGCAACACCATTAAAAACCGTATCATAAGTATATAAAACTTTTGTATCCTTGAAATTGGATAATTCCTTGATTGCTTTTTCTCCAGATTCTTTATCTTTAAATTCAGCAATATAGACAAGTTTCTCCTCTTTTTTGGGACTTTCTGGGTCTTTACTTGCAGACGAGTCCACTTTATCTTCTTTGAATTGATTGGAATTTTCTTCTTTGATTTTTGCTTCTTCATTGCTAGTGTTATTGTCTATTACAGGATTTATACTAACAACTTCTTTTTCCTCAATAACCGTTGTTTTCTTCTCTTCAGTATCCTTTGAAGTTTCTATAGCATTATGGATATCTTCATGTTTTTCTTTGTTTTCTTTTTGTTTATCTACTACTACTTTTTCTTTATCAGAGATATTTAAAGCATCTTCAGAGCTAGATGTATCTGATAAAACTACCTCATTAGGGACATATGCTGCTAAAATAACTGCAGCTGTGGTTAATGACAATACTGTACTTTTTTTCATTTTAATTCCTTACATATTTATTTAACTTCCAATAGATAGAAAACTTTAACTTTGCTAGCCTTTGTTATAAAAAGTTTTACTAAGTATTATCTAGGAAATAGAGTAGTACATTTATATATAATTGTTAGCTCTCCATAAAAATAGTATATCATTTAAAAAATTTAAGTCAAGAAAAATTAACATACATTAATTTATTTTTTAACACGCATTAAAAATATATAGTCTAAAACTTTCGTAGTTAGCTGGGGTATATTATCAGAACATTCACACCATCAAAAATAGTAGCAATAAACTTAAAGTACTAGCAACATCACAAAGTCAAACATCATTGATGAAATATCAGCGCTATTAAACAATATAAATAACCGCTAAGAACGAGGCTTAACGGTTATTTTCTACATATCTAATTTTTCAAATCCTCAGTCATATCTTCACCTGTGACCTAGGCTTTACGAGTACTTTGCTCTAGCAACTAATACTCAATGAAAATCAAAGAACAAACTAGGAAGCTAGCCGCAGGTTGCTAAAAGCACTGCTTTTAGGTTGTAGATAGAACTGACGAAGTCAGCTCAAAACACTGTTTTGAGGTTGCAGATGGAAACTGACGTGGTTTGAAGAGATTTTCGAAGAGTATAAGCTAAATCGGTGATTACACTTACAGTATAGCACTCCGAGAATAGATGTCAAGGAATTTTCATTTCTATTAGAAAAAGCCTGTCCTGAGACAAGGCTTTGATATTCTATTATTTACGACCCTGCACTTTCGTAGGCATCTAAGCCCCTATCCCAAAGTTTAAGGGAAATGACAAAGAAAACAAGGGAAATCAACATCAAACCTCCGATGTTAAAGAGTACATCCTTGTCCTGCAAGAAATAGCTGGCAGGATAGTAGGCCGTAAAGGCAAAAGGCACGATAAAGCTAATCAACCAACGAAGGAGCGAATTGTAAATGGAAATCGGGTACTTGGCAAAATCATTAAACATATAAAAAATGTAAATCATAGCTCCTGATTGCTTGGTCCAAAAAGCGATGCTGGCTGTCGCAATTTTCAAGGATGTATAAATCAAGGTCGCAAAAGGAATGCAGACTAGAAAAATCAGGAATTTGGGAAGAGTCCAAGCAATGCTTGATACTGTTGTCGCTAGTAAAATTCCACCGACCAAGAGTTCTCCCAAGGCATCAATCTGAAAGGTCTCGACTAGAATGTGAAAGAGGGGATTGATGGGACGCGTCAGGTACTTATCAAATTCTCCTTTTCGCACCAAGCGCTGTCCTAGAGCCCAAAGATTGTCAAAAAAGAGATGGTCAAAGCCCTTAGGAATCAAGGAAAAACCATAAATAAAGGCAATTTCTTGAAAGGTCCAGCCTTCTAGGGATGGAATATGTTGAAAGATGACATTGAGAAATAAGAGATTCAGGCCTTGAGTCAGAAAAACTCCCAAGACACCAACCACAAAATCGACCTTGTATTCCATGATTTGTTTGATGTACTGTCTGATAAAAATCAGATGCATGCGTTGATATTTTTTCATACTAACCTCCTTGAATGGTGATAAAGGACTGGACTCGTTTCCAAATCAACTGAGACAAGCCCACCATTACTAAGAGCCAGAAAAACTGGAGCAAAAGCGCCTGAAGAATCTGATTGGCATCGTATTTCCCAACAATGATCATGACCGGAGTATAAATCAAGGATGAGAAAGGTAAGAAGGACAGAATATCTGCAACAACCTTTGGAAAGAAAGCCAAGGGAATCAAACTGCCAGACATAAAAGCCACTATGGAAGTCTTGAGTAGATTGGAACCCCATAGATTTTTAAACACAAAGGCAGAAAATCCAAAGCAGATATTAAAGAAAAAGTTAATCAGATAGGCCAGCGTTAAACTAAAGAGGTAAAGGACCGTCAATCCTAGCACTTCTACAATCCCTTGCCCAGATAAGATTTTCATCAAAACAATGACGCTTAAAAATGGCAATCCAACAGAGATAAAAATCAACCACTTGGAGCCAAGCTCTGTAAAAAGGTAAGATGCCGCAAAATGCACTGGTCGCAACAATCGCATGATAATGGAACCATCCTTGACCTCCTCCCCAATCATAAAGGAGCTATCCGACCTAGTCAGAAGATTGGTCACAAAACTCATGATGATGTAGAGGGTGATATCCGCCATACTAAAGCCCTGGATCAAGGACTCTTGCGAAGAATCAAAGACAGCCTTCCAGAGATAAAAGGCCACAAAAGCTCCCATGACATCGCCAATCCGATAGAGAATAAAGTTGACTCGATAGGTAATCAACTCCTGAATCCCTGCATTGATAAAGGGTTTATAACGTCTCCACAATTTGACCATCTTAGAGCTCCTTTCGGTAGAAGCGACGGATAATATCCTCAATATCCGTATCCACCATCTTCAAATCGCGGATTTCAAAATCAGACAGGGTTTGCTTGATAATATCAGCTGACTGGTAGCGAGAACTATCGAATTCAATGTTGAGACTATTTCCTTGTCTGTCAATTGTCATATCCGAAAAACCTTCATAGTGAGAAACGATATGACTTTGACCTGGTAGCAGTTCAAAGGAGAGTATCTTCATCTTACCAAAGGTCTCCTTGAGTTGGCTCACCGTTCCATCAAAAATCTCCTGTCCCTTGTCTATCATAAAAATCCGATCACAGAGTTGCTCAATGTCGCTCAGGTCGTGAGTGGTCAAGAGAATGGTGGTTTCTTCCTCCTGATTGATTTGGGTAATAGCCCGACGAATGTTATCCTTGACCGAAACGTCCAAACCAATGGTAGGCTCATCTAAAAAGAGAACCTTGGGATTGTGAAGCAAGGAAGCTGCAATGTCCGCCCGCATGCGCTGTCCCAATGAAAGAGTTCGCACAGGATCCTTGATAAAGTCTTTCAAATCCAATACTTCATTTAAAAAGTCCATACGCTTATGAAAGAGAGAGTCTGGCACATCGTAAATCTCCTTCAAGACCGTGTAGGTCTCTTGTAGAGCCAAATCCCACCATAGCTGGGTGCGTTGTCCAAAAACAACCCCAATATCCTTGACATAATCTTGGCGATTGTCCTGCGGAATCTTGCCATTAATCCGACAATAGCCAGATGTCGGCTTTAAAATCCCTGTCAGCATTTTGATGGTGGTTGACTTCCCAGCACCATTTGCCCCTATGAAGCCTAAAATCTGCCCCTTGGGAACCTCAAAGGTCAAATCTTTGACCGCTTCAAAGGTCTGCTTTTCAGGATGAATAAAGGAACGTAAAGCCCCCTTCAAACCCGGTTCCTTAACAGTCTTCACAAAATTTTTCTGAAGATGTTCCACTTCTATCATTGCCATATCTATCTCCCTATGGTAAGGAATAGCAACATTGTCTTTTTGACTACAAATATTCTAAATCCTTACTTTCTATACCTTCTACATTTTATTGCTGCAGAAGGCTTTATACCAACCTATTATAATCCAATAAAAACTAGAATGCAAGCGTTTGCCTAAAATTTATGAAATTAGAGATTTCTCTCTTAAAATGCTATTTTTAATTCAAAATCATCTTTTCATCCAATTTTCTCCTAAACTCCTTCAATATTATCCTTGTCAGTCTATCTTGGATTGTTTCAGTTGCATTTTCATTAAAATATACAATAAACTTATCGATTGTCTTTCCAATCTTTCTCTTTGTGCTAATATTTTTTAGTTCTCCCAAAAATTCTACTTTCCGTTTTTGAATTTCTGACAACAAAAAAGGAAGTATCTACAATTTGCTGCCTTTACTTCCTCTCTCTAATTTTATTTAATTATTTTACTTCGACAAACTGAGATTTAGATTTTAACCCTTACGGAACATAAAACGGGCCATGCTCTTGAAGTATGTTCTATAAGATTATAATTTAATACTAAGTGTAGCTATATAGTCATTCCCATAACGTGATAATCGATGTCTTTTATCACATGATTCATAAAAATCAATCATAGCAAGACCATTTTTAAGTTGTCCTTTAATCTGACTTTCTAACGTATGGCTAAATTCATATCCATATTCTGGATTTATAGTTATTTTGCCTTCTTGTTCAAGCTCTTTTGAATTAAAAGGGATTGAATACTTTAAAAGTAATTCCTCATCGGGTTTATCCCATACAATGTCAGCATCGTACATATATATCCAAGGATTCATAAATCCGACCATTAACAGTCCACCTTTTTTCAATACTCGAGAAGCTTCTTTATACATGTTTTCTAAATCTTCGATATATACATTTGAAACCGGATTGAAAATAATATCAAAAGTTTCATTTTCAAATGGGAATGGTTTTGTCATATCACCTTGAACTGTGTTGATTGTTAAGCCCTCTCTTTTAGAAACCATTTCATCTCTTTCTAATTGTGATGTAGAAAAATCCATTATTGTTACATCGTAACCTTTTAACGCAAAAACTGGACCCTGCTGTCCACCACCACAAGCTAATCCTAATATCTTTTTTCCATTGGCTTTTTCAAACCATTCTTCAGGAACTTTTTTCCCAATTGTTAATGCAACAGAAATGGGCTTATTTTTAAGTTCTTCTAATTGTTCATGTGTTAATGGCTCAGTATAGTCATTATTTACATTATTCCATCTATTTTCATTAAATTTTATATAATTGTTCATCTTATAACCTCCTCGTATTTTTATACTATTTCGATTTAAGGTGAATAGGTTGCCATTCCTTGATTTCATTCTATTATACCATATGTTGAATTACTATTATTTCATTATTTTCTGAATTAATATTTTTAAAATTTATTTAAACTAAAAAAAGCTTCTCTAAAACCAAGATTACATTTTAGTTTTTTCATAGCATTATTGTAGAAAAAATAGAACCTTTTAGCAACTTAAGATTGGTTCTTCTATAGTATATTCGCTATATATTCAGACACAAAAAACCCACCCAATGGGCAGGTTTCATCTGTATTATTCAACTAGATTAAGCTTTACCTTCTGAACCGAATACGTCGATACGTTCTTCAACTGATGCTTGGATAGCTTTTACACCGTCAGCCAAGAATTTACGTGGGTCGAAGAGTTTTTTCTTGTCGTATTCTGCTTCGTTTGCTTCGTAGTCACGAGCAAATTTACGAGTTGCGTTAGCGAATGCGATTTGGCATTCTGTGTTAACGTTAACTTTCGCAACACCAAGTTTGATAGCTGCTTGGATTTGGTCATCAGGAATACCTGATCCACCGTGCAATACGATTGGGAAGCCTGGAAGAGCTTCTGTCAATTTTTGCAAGTGGTCAAGGTCAAGACCTTCCCAGTTTGCTGGGTAAGGACCGTGGATGTTACCGATACCAGCTGCCAAGAAGTCGATACCAGTTTCAACCATTGCTTTAGCGTCTTCGATTGGAGCCAATTCACCTTTACCGATGATACCGTCTTCTTCACCACCGATAGTACCAACTTCAGCTTCTACTGAGATACCTTTAGCGTGTGCTTTTTCAACAACTTCTTTAGCCAATTTAAGGTTTTCTTCAACTGGAAGGTGTGAACCGTCAAACATGATTGAAGTGTAACCAACTTCGATACACTCAAGTGCATCTTCGTAGTGACCGTGGTCAAGGTGGATAGCTACTGGTACAGTGATACCCATTGATTCAACAAGGTTAGCGATCAAGTTGCGAGCAACTTTATAACCACCCATGTATTTAGCAGCACCCATTGAAGTTTGGATCAAAACTGGAGCTTTTTTAGCTTCTGCTGCGCGCAAGATAGCTTGAGTCCACTCAAGGTTGTTTGTGTTAAATCCACCAACTGCATAACCGTTGTCACGAGCTGCTTGGACAAATTTTTCTGCTGAAACGATTGCCATTTTATCAGGCCTCCTGTATATTTTTATGGGTCATCCCATTTACATTGTTCATTTTATCACTTTTTGACAAAAAAATCTAGTTTTTCCCGCAGTTTCGATTGAATTTCTTCTAGCTTCATCTATGTAAACCCTTTCTCTCCCTAAGCTTGGGTGACTTTTGGAAAAACTATAAAGAAGGTCAAACGATTCTCCTTCATCTCAAAACGATAAGGTAATTTTTCATGTTCCAATAGACTCTTGACCACAAAGAGCCCCATCCCAGACCCCTTGACCTTACGACTAGCATTGTCAGAAAAAGATTGGACTAGTTTTTCCTGTTCTTCTAGACTACAGCTATTTTCTATAAAAAGTTCCCCTTCTCTTTCTCCAATGCGAACTAAGCCACCTGGAATAGAGTGCTTGATAGCATTGCTAATGAGGTTAGAAAGAATCAACTTCATAACTGATGGGTTTAGATAAGCCTGCTGATGGATCAAACTATTGTCTATCTGGAGCTCTCTTTCCTTGGCTAGTAAAGCATAATCCTTAATCAGACTTTGCGTCATCTGGTATAAGTCAATTTGTTCCCTATCATCTCGCAATTCCTGCACAGACGAGAGAGAAAGTATCTGGAGAACGTGGTGATTGAGCTCATCCACAATCCCCAAGGCAACTCCCAGATAGTGGTCTCTATCCTTATAACGACCGATATTTTCTTTCATGTTTTCGATCAGGATTTTCAAACTAGCTAGCGGTGTTTTCAATTCATGAGAGGCACCACGTAGGAACTCAACCTTCATCTTTTCCAGCTGAAGAATGGCTTCATTCTTGTCATGCAAGTCCGCAATGACAGTCAAAAGATGCTGGTAGAGGCTATTGATTTGTTCCTTGAGATCACCAATCTCATCCTTGGAATCCACGCGCAGTCGCACTTGGGCATCCAAATCCATCATCCGTCGGGTCACCCGCTTGATTTCCAATATCGGAGCAACAATGATCCGAGCATAGATATAGGCCACCAAGAGGGAAATCAGAAAGGACGCCAGCAAGGTATAGGGAAGAAACTGGAGACTGATTTGCTCTGCTTCCTTTTGCAAATCCATGGACGCTAGAAACTGGAGAGTCATAGTCCCACTATCTTGCGTTTTTACCTCGCGTTCTTCAAT
Source organism: Streptococcus mitis (assembly GCA_963515655.1). Lineage (GTDB taxonomy): Bacteria > Bacillota > Bacilli > Lactobacillales > Streptococcaceae > Streptococcus > Streptococcus mitis_DP. Next base: position 32,464 of record CAUPZW010000007.1, on the reverse strand, counting down.
GAAGAGTGAAGTTGTCTGGCGAGCTGTATCTAGTGGAAAATTATCCTTAACCTCTAACTTGTCCTCAGTCATCTCACCCTTAACAGACCCTTTGATATCACTGGTCTGGGAATACAAGTCTAAGACTTGCTCGATACTCTGCCTATCCTTTCCGTCAAGGGACTGGGCAATGGCTGTCGCTTTCTGGCCAATGGTTTCCTGACGATGACTTAGATAAGTTGATGGAAAGAGAAAATAAATGGCTAAATGAAGACAAATAACCAGAACACTAAAAATCGAGAAGGTATAGATAAATATCTTTGTAAATAAACCTGTTCGTTTCATTTTCGCTCCAATTTATAACCAACATTGCGCACAGTGAGGATGCAGTCCAAGTCCAGCTTTTTCCGCAATTCCTTGATATAGACATCAATGACACGGTCAAAAGGAACCTCATCTGTCACCTTCCAGACAGCATCGATTATCTGAGAACGAGTCAAGGCCCTTCCTTCATTTTTAACTAAATAATCAAGAATTTCCAACTCTTTAGCATTGATGGCTACTTCCTCACCTGCTAGGCTGGCACTGTAGCTCTCAAAATCCACCCTGGCATCTTTATAGGAGAAGATTCGTCCTGTATCATAATAGCGCTTGAAAATCGCGTCCACCCTTACTTTTAAGAGGGAGAGGGAGAAAGGTTTTTCCAGATAGCCATCTGCTAGCGAAGCAAAGGCACTCATTTTGTATTCCTCATCCTGAAAAGCTGTCAACATCAAGACAGGGACCTGGCTGGTTTTGCGAATCTCAGCTAGGACTTCTAGGCCGTTGAGCTTGGGCATCTGGATATCCAGTAAAACCAAGGCTACTTCATAGCTGGAAAATTTTTCTAAAGCTTCTTGCCCATCTGCAGCCTCAATGGTTTCATAACCACAATCCGTCAAATAATCACTGATCCCCTCACGGATCATCTCTTCATCTTCTACAATTAAAATTTTCATAGAAAAAACGTTTCACATTCCTTTAAATTTCTTGTAAAGCAACTTGCTTTCATCCTGATAAACAGAGGATTTACCAAGACAAAACAGATAAAAATGCTACCTATATTATACCCCATTTGGGGGAGAATAGGTAGCAAGTTTGTTATTCGCTATCCAGCAAAAGCTCTTTTGGTTGTTTTCTAAGGAGATTGCTTGAAGCAAGCGCCATAACGAGAACCACTAGAACCAAGGCTAGGACAAAGACGATGATAAAGTCTGATGTCTGAATAGAAATATCTAGGCTCGACAAGGTCTTGCTAAAACCATCTACTTCTGCACCGCCACCAAGGTTAGAGGCTTGAGCTGCTTTGCTGGCTTGCTTAGCAACACCTGAAGTCACATTGGCAAGAACGGTGTTTCCGATTGCACGCGCTGTGTAAGTAGCTAAGAAGTAAGCAGAAACAAGAGCAGGAATGGCAATCAAGATGGATTCAGTGATGAATTGACCCAAGATACTTGCCTGCTTGAGACCAATAGAGAGCAGGATTCCCACTTCCTTGCGACGGGCATTAATCCAAAGACTGAGTAAGAGGGCAAGGAGAAGGACTGAGAAGCTCAAGCTGCCCCAGAAGAGGAGGTTGGCCATCTTGTACATACCAGAAATGGATTGCTCAAGAGCTGGGTAGTTAGATGAGCTCTTAACGAGTGTATAGCTCTTCCAGTTGATACCACTGATGCCATTCAACTCTTTCATAACATCATCCAAGTTCTTGTCCGCTGTTACAAAGAAGGTTGCGTCACCATAAATAGCTGTGTCTTCTGTATAACCATATAGTTTAGCAGCTGTATGGATGTCTGTGATAGCTGTGTTTTCATATAGTTCTTGTGAGTAGGTTACTGCTGACTTATTATGACCATCAAAGAGTCCCTTGATTGTCACTTCGACTGTTTCCTTGGCTCCTTTTTCATTGTCTGCATCGTAGATATTAGAGTCTAGTTTGACCTTGTCCCCTACTTTCCAGCCGTGTTTAGCTGCCAAGTCCTTGTGCAGGAGGATTTTGTCCTTGTCGTCGTTGGTTAGGTGTTCTCCTTCGACCAGCTTATAAGAACCAGAGACAAACTTGTCTTCTTTGGAAGAGTCATTGACACCTGTAATCATCAAGCTACTTCCAAAATGTTTGGCACGATCAGGTGTCAGATTTTTCTTGGTTTCTGGAGTTTCGATAAGTTCATATCCAGTCAAATCTCCGATAGCGTTGATGCGTTTAACATAAGACTCAATGGCCTTGTTTTCGGTGATTTTTTTGATATCTTCACCCTTAATATTCCCAGCACCACGTGGCGTCCCTTGATTGACGCGACGATTGATTTGCATGGAAAAACTATTGGTAATATTTTTAAAGGTCTCCTGAGAAGCCTTGGCAGTAGCTCCCTTGATCGACAAGCCGACCAAACTCAAGCTCGCCATGAGGAGAATAATCAGGAAGATGACAATCGATTTGAAAAACTTCCTTGTAACATAGGCAAATGCGTTGTGTAACATAGGTTCCCTTTCTAGATTTGATTTAATAATTCTATCAAAATAAGCTCATATTATTTAGTAGTATTGCGAGTTTCAGTCAATTTCTTATCTTTCAACTCAAGTGTAATATCTGACGCTTGTGCCACTTCTTTGCTGTGAGTTACGACGATGACACATTTACCTGTTTTCTGGGCAAGTGATTTGAGCAGTTCGATAATATCTCCAGCAGTTTTAGGGTCCAGATTTCCTGTTGGCTCATCTGCTAGAATGACTGGAGCTTCTGAGACCAGACTACGAGCGATGGCAACACGTTGCTGTTGACCACCTGATAACTGGAGAACATTCCGCTTAATCTGACTTTCATCCAAACCAAGTTCAAGCAGTGTATCCTTGCTTTCCTTTTTATTGACCAAGCGGATATTTTCCAGTGGAGAAAGATAATCTATCAAATTATAATTTTGAAAGACCAGGGAAATATGGTGCATACGATGGTAGGAATACCCCTTCTTACGAATGTCCTCTCCTTGGAAAAGGATAGAACCTTCAACAGGACTATCTAGACCAGCCAGTAGGGATAAGAGAGTGGATTTTCCTGCTCCTGACTCCCCAATAATACTGTAAAATTTCCCGGGTTCAAAATTATAATTGATCTGATATAGGACTGCTTCAGCAGTGTTCTTATAACGGTAGGTAAGGTCTTGTAATTGTAATAAAGTCATGATTTCTCCTTCTTAACTAATAGATGATAAAATTTCTTTCGGCGATTTTCTAAATAAGAATAGGAAACAAAGGGCTACAGATAAGCAACTAAGCAGAACTAGAAAAACATAGGATTCTGCAAAAGATAAGATGCTGGTTGATAAACTGCTTGCTTTGGCTAGTGTATCTTGTAAGCTTGCCTGATCTCCACTAGCTAGGACAGTTTGGAGCAGATAGGATGTAATGGCATTTCCAGCGATAAAGGATGGAAGCAAAGCTCCGAGAGATACCAAAACCACCTCTAAACAGAATTGTAGGAAAATCGAGCTCTTGCCTTTTCCAAGTGCAAGTAAAATTCCCACTTCGTAGACCCTTTCTCTCAACCAGAGAGACAAAACCAAAATTAAGGCCCCAGCTCCAGCTATCAACATCCCATAAAGGAAGATGGTCAGAAAAGTTTGGAAGGTTGCAACTGAGTCTTTGATTTGTTCAAAAGCCTTGTTTTCCTTTTCAACTTGATAGCCTTGATTTTCCAAGGCCAAGTTTTCCACCTGCTTCATAAGTCCATCCATTTCCTTAGGATTTTCTACATAGAAGTGAGCTGCACTGACTTGAGATTCACCATTTCCCAAAAGGGTTTGGCTACTTTCATAGTCTGTAAAGATCTGGTTTTCACTGAAGTCTGAAGACAAGCCTGTAAATTTCTCTTGTTTTTTACCAGAGAAGATGCCGACAATCTCAAATTCTACTGTTTGTCCTTTGCCAGATTCTAACTGTCCAGCATCCAAGCGAAGTTTGTCATGAAGCGAAAGACCGTTCTTCTTAGCCAACTCTTCGTGGATCAAGATTTTCTTGGAATCCCTTTTTTGAAGGTGTCGCCCTTCTTTTAGATTGAAAGCCGAGCTGGTAAAGGTCACATCCTTAGATGAATCCTCAAGAGCCGTTAAGCTAACCAAGTTTTTGTCTGCAACTGATAAATCATCACGCTCCACGCTCTGCTCGCCACTCACCGCTTCCTTGTCTTTTAATTTTGCGACCGTCTCCAATTCAGGAGAGACATTTTCCAGTCCCTTAATCTTGCTTACAGATACTAGGTCTGACAACTTGAAGGTCTGACCATTTTCTATCTTCTTAATAGAAAAAGATGTATTGAGTGATTTATAAAGATTGGTTTCCACTGTTTTGTTGGACTTCATCAGAGTCAAACAGGCTGAAATTCCAGCCAATAGGACCAATAAAATCAGAAATAAAATAAAACTTCTCAGTCGTTTTCTGCTGACATAAGCCCAAGCTCTTTGGATTGGATTCATTTGTCACCTCCATATTTGTAAGACTATTATAAAATCCAAATATGAAATGTTTATGAAATACAAAAAAAGAGCAAAAATTTTTTTGCTCTACTTGAATTAGATGAAAACAAAAGAGCTAGCCTAAGCTAACTCTTATCCTATGCGGAGAGAGGGACTTGAACCCTCACGACCTAAAGCGGTCACAGGATCCTTAGTCCTGCGCGTCTGCCAATTCCGCCATCCCCGCGTCGATTACTTTACTAGTATATCAACTTTTAGGACTCTTGTCAACACTTTTTTCAAATTTTTTTCATTTCACCAACTAAATTACTCTGAAATTTCATTTAGTTTCTCATCTACTAACTTAGCTCCAAGTGTATTTTTGAAATGCCCTAGAGCAAATTGATGATTTTCAGGCCAGATAGAAGCAACAGCTGGTTGAACAATCTCAATGTCATAGCCTAGATTATAGGCATCTATAGCTGTATGCAGGACACAGATATCGGTCAAAACTCCTGTTAAGATAACTGTTGAAATTCGACGCTCTCTCAAGCGGATATCCAGGTCAGTCCCTGAAAAAGCTGAGTAATGGCGTTTATCCATCCAAAAGACACGACTGTCTGAACCATACTCTTGATAAAATGTACCCAAATCTCCGTATAAATTCCGTCCACTAGTCCCAATCAAATTGTGAGGAGGAAACAGCTTGCTTTCTGGATGGAAACAATCGTTTTCTTCATGAGCATCGATAGTAAAGAAGATGTAATCTCCGCGTTCAAAAGCTAACCGAGTCACCTTACTAATGGCTTCCGAAATAGCTTGAGCTGGAGCACCTGCTGTCAATTTACCACTGTCGGCAACAAAATCTTCTGTATAATCAATCGAAATCAAAGCTTTAGTCATTAGTAATCTCTTTTCTTCACTTCTTCAAAAATATCTGAAATCAAGACCTTAAGGTAGGTTCCCTTCATTCCAAGTGAGCGACTTTCAATAATTCCCGCAGACTCAAGTTTACGAAGAGCATTGACAATCACAGAACGGGTAATACCGATACGGTCTGCAATCACAGACGCAGTCAACTGCCCTTCATTTCCATTTAATTCCCCTAAAATTGCTGAAACAGCACGGAGTTCGGAGTAAGACAGAGTATTAACCGCCATGGTAACAGCAGTACGGCGACGGATATTTTTCTCATCTTCTTCACGCTGGAAGTTGAGGAGTTGAATTCCAACAACGGTACTCGCAATCTCAACAAGAATCAAGTCCTCGTCTTCAAATTTTTTATCATTGCGCCAAATAATCAAAGAACCAAGGCGAATCCCTGATACATGAATCGGTGCAATGGTTGTCAAGCCATCTGGAAAATCCGAACGACTCTCTACAGGGAAAATACTCAAATCATGATCAACTGTCAGATTGGCTTCTGTATCGTAAATCATGTTCGCACCTTGAATGTAGTCATCTGGGAAAATCTTAGTTTGGAAGAATTGCTCTACACGATCTGTATTGGTTTTATAACGCATAAAATAACCAAGGAGACGTCCCTTGCTATTGACGATACAAGCGTTACAGTCAATAATATCTGCCAATTGACGGGTAATCGCATTGTAGGGAAGTTCTTCCTGCAACTGCTCCTCCGAGCGCTTCAGGATAGAAGTAATTTTTCTTGTTTTTTCTAGTAAATGTGCCATTTTTCACCTCGAATTTAATCGCTATCATTATAACATAAAAAGCTTGAATTTTCAATTATTATCTGAAAATTGCTTATTTAATTGCAATTTAGACTAGCTGAAATATTTTAGAAAATTAGGTTTTCTTGTTGACAACCTAATTTATTTTTGATATTATATTATCATAAGAAGATGGATGGATAATACCTTTCCATTTCACCTATCCTTTGCTATCACCATCTTCTTTCAACCTTGGTCTCCTTATATAAAAAAGCGATTCATTTTGAACCGCTTTTTCTTATTTGTCACCCTTGTTACGAATAACAAAGCCTGTTTGCTTTTCGCTTGAAGTATTGCGTGGTTTTTTATTGTCTTTATTACGGTAACGTCTGTCTTTATCAAAACGATCATTGCCACGACTTCCTTTTTTGAAATCATCACGACGACCATTGCCACGGCGATTATCACGACGGTCATCTCCACGACGACCTCCCTTAGTTTTACCACCGAAGCCATTACCTGATGGTTTAAATGGCAGTGGTTTTTCACGTGCAATCTCCACTTCTGGAAGGCTATCCGGATCTTGAACAGTCAGACTCAAGATATACATAGCCAATTCTTCTGGAGTAAATTCGGCAGCTAGCTTACGAGCATCCTTACCAAATTTCTCAAAGTTGGCACGGATAGTCTCATCTGCAAAATCACGTTCAATTTTCTTGAGAGCTACATGTTTTTTTGCTTGGAAGGCTTCTTCTGCACTTGCAGGTTTGAGACCTTTCATGCGTTTCTTTGTCAAGTTTTCAATGATTTGGAGGTAGCCCATTTCATTTGGTGATACGAAAGTAATAGACTGACCTGACTTACCAGCACGACCTGTACGACCGATACGGTGAACATAACTTTCAGGATCTTGTGGAATATCGTAGTTATAGACATGGGTCACACCTGAAATATCCAAGCCACGCGCTGCAACGTCTGTCGCAACCAAAACATCAAGATTGCCATTTTTAAAGTCACGAAGGACACGAAGACGTTTGTTTTGGTCCAAATCACCATGAATTCCTTCTGCACGGAAGCCACGGATTTTCAAACCACGAGTCAATTCATCTACACGACGTTTGGTACGACCAAATACGATAGCAAGCTCAGGCTGTTCCACATCCATAAGACGAGTCATGGTATCAAATTTTTCTTGTTCTTTAACACGGATATAGTATTGATCAACCAATTCTGTTGTCAATTCCTTAGCAGCAATCTTGACATGCTCAGGTTCTTTCATAAACTGAACACCGATACGTTTGATGGCATCTGGCATAGTTGCTGAGAACAGCAAAGTTTGACGGCTTTCAGGGACACGAGAAATGATAGCTTCGATGTCTTCAAGGAAGCCCATGTTGAGCATTTCATCTGCTTCGTCAAGGATAAGAGTTTCAATATCTTGTAATTTCAAGGCCTTGCGTTTGATCAAGTCTAAGAGACGACCAGGTGTTCCCACCACGATATGGGCACCAGATTTAAGAGCCTTAATTTGTTTTTCAATGCTTGATCCACCGTATACTGAACGAACTTTGACTCCCTTACTACGACCAAAGCGGAAGAGTTCTTCTTGACTTTGGACAGCTAGTTCACGAGTTGGAGCGATGACCAAGGCTTGGATAGTTGCTTCTTCTGTACGGATTTTTTCAAGGGTTGGCAAGCCAAAGGCTGCAGTTTTCCCTGTACCAGTCTGTGCTTGACCGATAACGTCCTTACCTTCAAGAGCCAAGGGAATAGTTTGTTCTTGGATCGGACTGGCTTCTACAAAACCAGCTTTTTCAATCTCTGCTAACAAATCAGCAGACAAGTTTAATTCATTAAATTTCACGTTATTCTTCTTTCTAAAGGTGGTGCGAAGCCACCCTATAGCGCTTTTTATACTTTTCTTTTCATGACGTATTCTCATTCTAGATGAAATACTGTGTTGCTTCTTTTCCACGAAAGAAAAGTACTGTTTTCTTTGCAACCTATCTAGTATAACACAAGACAAGCTTAAAAGATAGCCCAATTTCTCTAGAAAATCATGTAAGCGGTTTTTGGCTTTCCTTTTTGATTGAACGACCTAGATAATAAGACAAAGCCAAGGCTATACTATATAAAATGAGAAAAACGAACAAAGTTTGTGTGTAAGAATGAGCCATTTTATAAGTCTCTGCTAATAAAATAGGCCCTGCTAAACCAGCCATTGCCCATGCTGTTAAAATATATCCATGCAGAGCAGCCAATTCCTTGGTTCCAAAAATATCACTGAGATAAGCCGGAATCAAAGAAAAACCAGCTCCATAGCAAGTCATCAAAATAGACATAGCGACTACAAATAAAACGGAATCTGTAAAGAGCCAAAGTGAGAGAGAAAAGAAAAGATTGACAAGCAGTAATATACTAAAGGTTAGAGGGCGACCGATATAGTCAGATAAACTCGCCCAGAGCAAACGACCAAACCCATTGAAAATCCCTAAAACGCCCACCATTACTGCTGCATGACTTGTAGACAAGCCAGCCATCTCCTGTGCCATTGGCGATGCCGCTGAAATTAAACCCAGTCCACAAGCTATGTTGATAAAGAAAATAATCCAAAGTATATAAAACCGATTGCTTTTTAAAGCCTGATTTGCAGTCATTCCTTGCGTCAGAGAGGTTGTTTTTTCTTTCCCTGAAACAGATAAAATTTCAAGCTCTTGCTCATTTGGACGCTTAATGAATTGTGAAGCTAGGAGCATGATAATAAAGTAACTTGCACCTAAAATATAAAAAGTTTCTACAAGCCCTACCACTGCGATGAGATGTTGCGCTACGGGACTAGTCAATAAAGAAGCAAAACCAAACCCCATAATCGCTAAACCTGTTGCGAGACCACGTTTATCAGGAAACCATTTTATAATCGTTGACACAGGGGTAATATAGCCTGCTCCCAAACCAAGCCCACCTAAAATGCCATAAGCGAGATACAGCAACCACAGCTCCTGACGGTCTATTGCAAATCCTGTTAAGATATTTCCACCAGCGTATAGACAAGCAGACAGACTCCCCATGACTCTCGGACCAAATTTTTCTACCAAACGCCCCATAAATGCAGCCGATAATCCCAAACAAAAGATTGCTAGACTAAAGGCAAAGGCAACAGAAGCCTGATCCCATCCCGTTTTTTCAATAATAGGGTTGCGATAAACACTCCAAGCATAAGTCGAACCCAGCATTAAGTGTAAAATGACCCCAGCAAAGGCAATAATATAACGATTCAATTTCATAAAACCTCCTATTTTCGAACATTTATTCTATCTTATATAAAAATAGATAGGATTTTAGTTTATCAAGCTTGTCAAAAAATTACTAGTTTTTTGTTTGGAAAGCGTTTTTATCTTTTTCTGTCTTTTTCGTAGCAGAATTGTGCAAAAGTTTTTTTCTTGTGCTAGAATGAAATTCGAATAGGAGGACTATAAATGTTAACATATGATTTAATCGTTATTGGATTTGGTAAAGCTGGGAAAACACTAGCTGGTAAATTGGCTTCAGCTGGCAAAAAAGTTGCCCTCGTTGAACGTAGCAAAGCTATGTACGGTGGAACTTGTATCAACATCGGTTGTATCCCAACTAAAACCTTGCTAGTTGCTGCTGAGAAAGACTTGTCTTTTGAAGAAGTCATTGCTACCAAAAACACTATCACTGGTCGCCTCAACGGTAAAAACTATGCTACTGTTGCTGGTACAGGCGTAGATATCTTTGATGCGGAAGCTCACTTCCTTTCAAATAAAGTCATCGAAATCCAAGCTGGTGATGAAAAGAAAGAACTGACCGCTGAAACAATCGTCATCAACACTGGTGCTGTTTCAAACGTCTTGCCAATCCCTGGACTTGCTACAAGCAAGAACGTCTTTGATTCAACAGGTATCCAAAACTTGGATAAACTACCTGAAAAACTTGGAATCCTTGGTGGCGGAAATATTGGCCTTGAATTTGCAGGCCTTTACAACAAACTTGGAAGCAAAGTCACAGTCCTAGATGCCTTGGATACTTTTCTACCTCGTGCAGAACCTTCCATCGCAGCTCTTGCTAAACAGTACATGGAAGAAGACGGTATTGAATTGCTTCAAAATATCCGCACTACTGAAATCAAAAACGATGGTGACCAAGTGCTCCTCGTAACTGAAAACGAAACTTACCGTTTCGACGCCCTTCTCTACTCAACTGGACGCAAACCAAATGTAGAACCACTTCAACTTGAAAATACAGATATTGAACTAACTGAACGTGGTGCTATTAAAGTAGACAAACATTGTCAAACAAACGTTCCTGGTGTCTTTGCAGTTGGGGATGTCAACGGTGGACTTCAATTTACTTACATTTCACTTGATGACTTCCGTGTTGTCTACAGCTACCTTGCTGGAGATGGCAGCTACACACTTGAAGACCGTCTCAATGTACCAAACACCATGTTTATCACACCTGCACTTTCACAAGTCGGTTTGACTGAAAGCCAAGCAGCTGATTTGAAACTTCCATACGCTGTTAAGGAAATTCCTGTTGCAGCAATGCCTCGCGGTCACGTAAATGGAGACCTTCGCGGAGCTTTCAAAGCTGTGGTTAATACTGAAACAAAAGAAATTCTTGGAGCAAGCATCTTCTCAGAAGGTTCTCAAGAAATCATCAACATCATCACTGTTGCTATGGACAACAAGATTCCTTACACTTACTTCACAAAACAAATCTTCACTCACCCAACCTTGGCTGAGAACTTGAATGACTTATTTGCGATTTAAGTTAAGATTCAATCGTATTGAACAGCCCTCTGAGGGCTGTTTTCATTTCTGCGAAATCTCATACTCTTCGAAAATCAAATTCAAACTACGTCAGCTTCACCTTGCCGTATATATGTTACTGACTTCGTCAGTTCTATCTACAACCTAAAAGCAGTGCTTTTAGCAACCTGCGGCTAGCTTCCTAGTTTGCTCTTTGATTTTCATTGAGTATCAAATCTGTCTTTTCCCTCTTTTATGATATAATAGAAACATGAAATTAAAAACTACTTTGGGCCTCCTAGCTGGGCGTTCTTCCCACTTCGTTTTAAGCCGTCTTGGCCGTGGAAGTACGCTTCCAGGAAAACTTGCCCTTCAATTTGATAAAGATATTTTACAAAACCTAGCTAAGAACTACGAGATTGTCGTGGTCACTGGAACCAACGGGAAAACCCTGACAACTGCCCTCACTGTCGGCATTTTAAAAGAAGTTTATGGTCAGGTTCTGACCAATCCAAGCGGTGCCAATATGATTACAGGGATTACGACAACCTTCTTGACGGCCAAATCCTCTAAAACTGGGAAAAACATTGCCGTTCTAGAAATCGATGAAGCCAGTCTATCTCGTATCTGTGACTATATCCAGCCAAGCCTTTTTGTCATCACGAATATCTTCCGTGACCAGATGGACCGCTATGGTGAGATTTACACAACTTACAAGATGATTTTGGATGCCATTCGTAAGGTTCCTACGGCTACTGTTCTCCTTAATGGAGACAGTCCACTTTTCTACAAGCCAGCTATTCCAAATCCTGTAGAGTATTTTGGTTTTGACTTGGAAAAAGGACCAGCCCAGCTGGCTCACTATAATACAGAAGGGATTCTCTGTCCTGACTGCCAAGGCATCCTCAAATATGAGCATAATACCTATGCAAACTTGGGTGCCTATATCTGTGAAGGCTGCGGATGTAAACGTCCTGATCTCGACTATCGCTTGACAGAACTGGTTGAGTTAACCAACAATTGCTCTCGCTTTGTCATAGACGGCCAAGAGTACGGTATTCAAATCGGTGGACTCTACAATATCTACAACGCCCTAGCTGCGGTTGCTATTGCTCGTTTCCTCGGTGCCGATTCCCAACTCATCAAGCAGGGATTTGACAAGAGCCGTGCTGTCTTTGGACGCCAAGAAACCTTCCATATTGGTGACAAGGAATGCACCCTCGTCTTGATTAAAAATCCAGTCGGTGCGACCCAAGCTATCGAAATGATTAAACTAGCACCTTATCCATTTAGCCTATCTGTCCTCCTCAATGCCAACTATGCAGACGGTATTGATACCAGCTGGATCTGGGATGCTGATTTTGAACAAATCACTGAGATGGACATTCCTGAAATCAATGCTGGCGGTGTTCGCCATTCTGAAATAGCACGTCGTCTACGAGTAACTGGCTATCCAGCTGATAAAATTACTGAAACAAGTAGTCTGGAACAAGTTCTTAAAACCATTGAGAACCAAGACTGCAAGCATGCCTATATCCTGGCTACCTATACTGCTATGCTTGAATTCCGCGAACTGCTGGCTAGTCGTCAGATTGTTAGAAAGGAGATGAACTAATGATTTATACTTCACTTTCCTCAAAAGATGGCATTTACCCTTATCAGCTCAACATTGCCCACCTCTACGGTAACCTCATGAATACCTATGGGGACAATGGAAACATCCTCATGCTCAAGTATGTTGCTGAAAAACTGGGAGCCCATGTGACCGTTGACATCGTTTCACTTCATGATGATTTTGATGAAAATCACTATGACATCGCCTTTTTCGGTGGTGGTCAAGACTTTGAACAAAGTATTATTGCAGACGACCTACCTGCCAAAAAAGAAAGCATTGACAACTACATCCAAAACGACGGTGTGGTTCTGGCTATCTGCGGTGGTTTCCAACTATTGGGTCAATATTATATTGAAGCTTCAGGGAGACGTATCGAAGGGCTAGGTGTCATGGGCCACTACACCCTCAACCAGACCAATAACCGTTTTATCGGTGACATCAAGATTCACAATGAAGATTTCGATGAAACATACTATGGTTTTGAAAATCATCAGGGACGTACCTTCCTCTCAGATGACCAAAAACCGCTGGGACAGGTTGTCTATGGAAATGGAAATAACGAAGAAAAGGTCGGCGAAGGGGTTCATTATAAGAATGTCTTTGGTTCTTACTTCCACGGGCCTATCCTCTCTCGTAATGCCAATCTAGCTTATCGCCTAGTCACTACTGCCCTCAAGAAGAAATATGGTCAGGACATTCAACTCCCTGCTTATGAGGACATTCTCAGCCAAGAAATCGCTGAAGAATACAGCGACGTCAAAAGCAAGGCTGACTTTTCTTAAACAAAAGGAAATTATATCAAAGAACTCTGTTATCTTGTCGGAGTTCTTTTTGTCTATTCTTTTACCCTTCTCCCTTGCATTTTCTCTCATTTTTTGCCAAAATAGAGGGGTAGAAAGAAGGTAGCATATGTCTAAATTACAACAAATCGTAACATATCTTGAATCAGAAAAACTAGACGTCGCTGTCGTATCTGACCCCGTCACAATCAATTACCTCACTGGCTTTTACAGTGATCCCCATGAACGCCAAATGTTCCTTTTTGTCCTAGCGGATCAGGAACCCCTCCTCTTTGTCCCAGCCCTTGAGGTTGAGCGTGCAAGCAGCACCGTTTCCTTCCCAGTTGTGGGCTATGTAGATTCTGAAAATCCATGGCAAAAAATGAAACATACTCTTCCACAACTCGACTTCAAACATGTCGCTGTCGAGTTTGACAATCTCATCTTGACCAAATACCATGGCTTGAAAACCGTTTTTGAAACTGCTGAGTTTGACAACCTCACTCCTCGTATCCAACGCATGCGCCTCATCAAATCAGCTGACGAAGTGCAAAAAATGATGGTTGCAGGTCTCTATGCGGACAAGGCTGTTAAGGTTGGTTTTGATAATATTTCTCTTGATAAGACTGAAACAGATATCATCGCCCAAATTGACTTTGCTATGAAGCGTGAAGGTTATGAAATGAGTTTTGATACTATGGTCTTGACTGGCGATAACGCTGCAAATCCACACGGCATTCCAGCAGCTAATAAGGTTGAAAATGACGCCCTTCTCCTCTTTGACCTCGGTGTTCTGGTCAACGGCTATGCGTCAGATATGACTCGTACAGTCGCAGTCGGCAAACCTGACCAATTCAAGAAAGACATTTACAATTTGACTCTTGAAGCCCAACAAGCTGCTCTTGACTTTATCAAACCAGGTGTGACTGCCCATGAAGTGGACCGTGCTGCCCGTGAGGTTATCGAAAAAGCTGGTTACGGCGAGTACTTCAACCACCGTCTCGGTCATGGTATCGGTATGGATGTCCACGAATTCCCATCTATCATGGAAGGAAACGACATGGTCATCGAAGAAGGCATGTGCTTCTCTGTTGAACCAGGTATCTATATCCCTGGTAAAGTCGGTGTTCGTATCGAAGACTGCGGTGTTGTTACCAAAGATGGCTTTGACCTCTTTACAAGCACCAGCAAAGACTTGCTTTATTTTGATTAAAATTATACAAAAAAAGTTAGCTCGAACAGCTAACTTTTTACTTAATCTTCTTGATACTTTGACTAAGAATAAATCCTACAATCATCCCTACCATATTTTGCATGAAATTTGGTAGGATTTCTGGTAGGGCTGCAGCCCAGCCATTCATCAAAGTTGAACCCAAGGCGTAACCCCCTACCATGGCAATCGTTGCTAAGATAAGGCCTAACCACTGAGTTTTTCCTTTAAATCCTGCGAAAAATCCCTGCAAGCCATGGTTGACCAAGCTAAAGAACATCCACTGAGGATAGCCTGATAAGAGGTCAATCAAGAAACCTGCTAGTCCTCCGACTACAGCTCCTTCACGACTACCAAAGTAAAAGGCCGCAAAGAAAACACCCGCATCTAAAAGAGTTAGAATGCCTGTCGGTGTTGGAATTTTTAAGAAATAACCTAGAACCACAGAGAGGGCGGTTAATAGGGATACAAGGGCGATTTTAGTTGTTTTGGTTTGCTTCATATTGTCTTACTCCATACTGATCTGCTTGTGCAATAGCACGATAAACGAAATCCTTAGAGCTTTCTACTGCTGGTAAAAGTTCATCACCTTTAACCAAGTGACTGGCAATGCTAGAGGCAAAAGTACAACCTGCGCCAGCATTTTGCCCTTGGATGACAGGATTTTCTAGGACTGTAAAGTTTCGTCCATCATAAAAGACATCTACAGCCTTGTCCTGACTAAGGCGATTACCTCCCTTGATAATGACTGCTGGCGCTCCTAAGTCATGCAATTTCTGTGCTGCAGCCTTCATGTCTTCCAAGGTTTTAATTTCCTGACCTGCCAATAATTCTGCTTCAGGAAGATTAGGCGTAATCACGCTGACATGAGGGAAAAAACGAATCAGTTCTTGACAGAGTTCACTTACAGCTACGTCGTGTGTTTCCTTGCAGACCAAGACGGGATCCAGCACCACAGGCACTCCTGGGCGTTGTTTGATAAAGTCCAATGCTTTCTCAGCTACACTGACAGTTGGTAGAAGACCAATCTTAATCCCTGCAAACTCCACATCACGCAAGCTATCTAATTCATGTTGAAAAATGGTATCGTCAGTTGGAAAGACTTCAAAGCCCTTTTCTGTTAAAGCTGTCAAGCAAGTCACAGCTACAAAACCATGCAAGCCGTTCAATGTATAGGTAGCCAAATCAGCGGACAAACCACCACCACTAAAAATATCATTTCCAGAAAGTGCTAAAATACGATTATTCTTCATAACGAATCTCCTTTAAATACAAACCATTTGGTGCTGCAGTGGGACCTGCAAGTTGCCTGTCCTTCTTCTCCAAAATCAAGTCAATCTGCTCTACTGGCATACGGTTATTGCCGATTTTGAGCAGTGTCCCCACCATATTGCGAATTTGCTTATACAAGAAACCATTTCCTGAAAAGGTAAAAGTCAAAAATTGTCCTGTCTCATCAACCCTGAGACTAGCTTCTGTGATGGTGCGAACCTTATCCTCCACACTGGTTCCAGAGGCTGTAAAACCTGTAAAATCATGTGTTCCCTCTAACTTTTTGATTGCCATCTGCATCCGTTCCACATCAAGCGGATAGGGAAAGTGAGTGGCATAATGACGGCGCATGGGATTTTTGGGACGGCCCCTATCCACAATAAACTCATAGGTCTTGCTGTGATTAGCATAACGACAATGAAAATCATCCGCCACGAGCTCAATCGAAATCACATCAATATCTTCAGGGGACTGGGTGTCCAAGGCAAAGCGAAGTTTTTCTTCATCCATTTGATAGGGCAAGTCAAAATGAATAACCTGTCCCAGAGCATGAACCCCACTATCAGTCCTACCAGCACCGTGAACAGTAATAGCTTGCCCCTTATTCAATCTAGTCAAGGTTTTTTCAATTTCCTCCTGAACGCTACGCGCATGAGGCTGGCGCTGAAAACCAGCAAAGGCGTAACCATCATAGGAAATAGTTGCTTTATATCTCGTCATAACCTCTATTTTATCAAGAAATTAATCTGTAGACAAGGTTCTAAAACAAATATTGTCTGGGTACAAAAAACTCAAAAGAAAAACCTAGGAAACCAATCCTAAGCTCTCTTTTGAAGTAGGTACATGACAAAGATAGAGGTTACAATCAACCAAGATCCTAAGATACTAAAGACCAACATCCCATTGTGAGTCATCAATCCAATCGCACCTAGAACAAATGGGGTCGTAAAGGCTCCGAAACTACAACCTAATACAGCAAATGAAGTTGCTTGATTGAGGAGTTTAGCTGGAATTCGTTCAGAAACAAGTTGAAAGACGGTCGTCAAAGCTACACTGTAGGCAAAACCAGCAAGAATGCTTCCTGCTACTACCACCCACAAGGATGGAGACAGAGCAATCACAATTTGACCTAAGCCGAAGGTAATACCAGACCAGAGGAGCAGTTTCTCTTTAAAAATAGAAATCAAGAAAGAAAAACTCACACCAGCCACAATCCCGATCAACTGCATGACACTAAGAACAAAACTAGATAACTGGGCATCTCCAAGTCCTCTTTCCACCATCAAACTTGGAATACGGATGGTAATAGCTGTATTCGTACAAACTACAACCGCTGCTTCAATAGCTAGGATAAAAATCAAGCCTTTCATTTCCCGAGTTAAGCGACTTGCTTCCTTCTCTTTTTTCTTGACTTCTTTCTTTTCCTTTCCATAAGGGACAAAGAGCAAATAAAGAATCAGCACCAAAAATCCAGCACTATAGGCTAGGAAGGTAGCTGTCCAACCAAAAGCCAACAACTGGCCGACTGCCAAGGTAATGAGAGAGGCTCCAACGACCTCTGCAGAGCCACGTAGCCCCAACATCTGAATCCGCGTTTTGCCTTGATAACGTTCACTGATAATAGAAATAGCCTTGGCATTGATCATCCCAACACCCAAACCAAAAAGAATTCTTGTTCCAAAGACAAAGGGGTAGGCTTGATACCAAAATGGAGCCGTTCCACTTAGTGATAAAATCAATAATCCCAAACTAATCTGTAAACGCTCAGGAAATATTTTTTCTAAGAAACCATTTAGTAGCAACATAATCATGATCCCAAAGGAAGGCAAGCTCGCCAAGAGCTCAATTTGTTCCTTAGGATAACCTTGATAATAGTCAAACATGGCTGGTAGGGCACTCGAGATGGAAAAGGATGTAATCAAAACGAGGGAGAGAGCCAAAATACTGGCCCGTTCTAAAAATTGTTTCATGAAATCTCTTTCTATATTTTCTCTTAATCTTCTACTCTTTTGAGAATTATAAAGCAAGAAAAGAAGAAGTCCCATTGGTTTGTAGACTCCTTCTTAAACTCGAAAATGAATCCCTTGTGTCTTAGGATGACCTTCTCTTGATTTGCTTAATAAAGTAGAAGATAAATCCTGCAACCATATAGGCAACAAAGATAATCAGACACCACTTGAACACGACATCCCAACCTTTGTTCACATTCAAAAAGAAGTAAGGAAAGGGACTGACCTTAGAATTAGGAACTTCAAGTTTTAATACCAAGCCATTGAAAAGAGCAAACATCATATACAGCAAGGGTAAAATCGTCCACACAACTGGATCCCAGATTTTGTATTGACCCTGTTTGTCAAAAAAGAGGGTATCCGCTAAAAACCAGAGGGGAACGATATAGTGGCAAAGGAAATTTTCTAGAGTATAGAAATTAGTCGCAATAGGCGCCAAGAGGAAATGATAAATCACACAGGTAATCATGATACTCATGGTGACTCCACCTTTTAAGCGCAAGAGACTTGACCTTTGCCAGTTTTCACCTAAACGGCTCATAACCTTTAGGAGATAGAGCGTAAAAATCGCTACTAAGAGGTTAGACAGAACCGTATAATAGAGAAGCATCCCAAATCCACCATGCTTGGCAATTTCAAGATAAACTCCCGTAAAAGCCGCTAGAAACAAGAAGATACGGCTATAAAATACAAGTTTATAGTGCTTTGACATGCTTAAATTTTCTTCACAAACTCTGATTTGAGTTTCATTGCACCAAAACCATCAATTTTACAATCAATATTGTGGTCACCTTCCACGATGCGGATATTTTTTACGCGCGTCCCTTGTTTCAAATCTTTTGGCGCACCTTTTACTTTCAAGTCCTTGATGAGGGTTACAGTATCACCGTCAGCCAATTTATTCCCGTTGGCATCGATCGCAACAATACCCTCTTCTACATCTGCAACTTCAGCAGGATTCCACTCATGAGCACACTCTGGGCAAACCAGTAGGGCACCGTCTTCGTAGACATACTCTGAGTTACATTTTGGGCAATTTGGTAAGTTATTCATGGTTTCTCCTTATCATCATTCACTATTCTTTGAAAATCAAAATTTCTCGAACAGCAACTATTATACCCTAAATTCAACATTTTGACAAATTTAGAAAAAAACCGATATCAATCTATCGGCTTTTCTATATTTACATTCTTTTTTCAGCTTCTGCTTTAATTTTTTCAACTACTTCTTGAATGTTCAAACCAGTTGTATCAAGGTAGACAGCGTCCTCAGCTTGTTTGAGAGGCGAAGTCTCACGATGACTATCCTTATAGTCACGCGCAGCAATTTCTTCTTTTAGGGTTTCAAGGTCTGTCTCAATTCCCTTGGCGATATTTTCCCTATAACGACGATCTGCTCTCTCATCGACAGAAGCTACTAGGAAAATTTTCAATTCTGCTTGTGGCAATACAACAGTTCCAATATCACGACCATCCATGACAATCCCACCTTGCTGGGCGATCTCTTGTTGGAGAGAAACTAGTTTCTCACGAACTTCAGGAATTGCCGCAATAGCAGAAACATGGTTGGTCACTTCATTTTCACGGATAGGATGGGTAATATCCACATCCCCTACAAAGACAAGCTGTTCTCCAGTTTCTGAACGCCCAAAGCTGATTGGATGCTGGTCCAATAAGTCTAAGAGTTCTTCAACTTGTTCAACTACTAATTGGTTCCTGAGAGCCATGTAGGTCGCTGCACGATACATAGCACCTGTATCTAGATAGGTGTATCCAAAATCCTTGGCAATAATCTTTGCGACCGTACTCTTGCCACTTGAAGCAGGACCGTCAATAGCAATTTGAATTGTTTTCATATCGGCTCCTATTTTATTTTTATAACATCACCTGGATTAGCAAACCAAGATCCTGTAGCCATATGTCCAGGATTCAAGGCCTCTAACTGAGCAATCGAGATACCTGCACGAGCTGCAATGGCTGCTTCTCCTTCTCCAGCCAAAACTTTTGTAGTTCCTTCTGGATCTGTTGGATGTTCTGAGCTACTAGATGACTCTTCCTTATCCTCTGAACTAGAAGATGCCTGTTCTGAACTACTAGAAGATGAAATCTGTACTACATTTGCATCAGAATCGTGAAAATCTTTTAAAGCTACTGTGCGATTACTCCCACCCGATGACAGATAGATCAGAACAATAATCATCACCACCACAATTACAAAGAAAATACTAGCTAAAATAGTCAAGATACGATTCGCTATAACTCCACCACCCTGTGATTTCGAACGACGGCCTGATCTTGTTTCTTCTTGATTTTCATAAATATCTTCTTGCCACGGTTCTTTTGCCATACCTTACTCCTTGTTTTTTTTGACTTTTCTTATTACAATATAAATATGAAAATCACACTTATACCTGAACGCTGCATTGCCTGTGGGCTTTGCCAAACTTATTCTGATTTATTTGATTACCACGATAATGGAATCGTGCGCTTTTACGATGACCCTGACCAACTAGAAAAAGAAATTTCTCCTAGCCAGGATGTCATAGAAGCTATTAGAAACTGTCCGACACGTGCCTTGATTAAAGATCAACACTAATCTTTCATAGTAAATTGACAAGAACGTTTCACTCTTTCTAGTTTAGCATATTTCCATGTAAAATTATAGTCTTTTCACTTTATTTTTTTCTGTAAAATCAGGAAGGTCACTTTTTTCTTTGATAAGATAAAGTGGTCTTTTTTTAGTCTCTAGATAAATCTTACTGATGTACTTGCCAAGAATCCCAATGGTCAGGAGTTGAATTCCCCCAAGAAAGAGAATGACCGCCATCAGAGAGGTCCAACCTGATGTCGGATTGCCCAAAATAAGAGTCCGAACCACAACAAAAAAGGTCATAAGCAAAGAAATAAAACAAGATAGGAGACCAGCTACGAAGGCTATAATCAAGGGAAAATCTGAAAAATTAACAATCCCTTCAATAGAGTAGAAAAAGAGTTGCCTAAAACTCCAACTGGTCTTGCCAGCCTGCCTTTCGATATTTGGATAGTCCAGATAATGGGTTTTAAAACCGACCCAGGCAAATAGTCCCTTAGAAAAACGATTGGACTCGGTCAAGCTTAAAATGGCATCGACTACAGACCTTCTCATCATGCGAAAATCACGGACACCTGATGGCAGGGCTACTGGACTAATTTTTTTCATGAAGCGATAAAAGAGATCAGCACAGAAACTGCGAAAGAAAGGTTCCCCCTCTCGACTAGTTCTCCGTGTCCCAATACAGTCCAAGTCTGTATTTTGGTCTAGTAATTTTTTCATCTCAAGCAACATACTAGGAGGGTCCTGGAGGTCTGCATCCATCACCACTACCAAATCTCCTGTCACATATTGCAAGCCTGCATAGAGGGCTGCTTCTTTACCAAAATTTCGCGAGAAGGAAATATAATGTACTTCTGGATTTTGCTCCCGATAGGCTTTTAACAATTCCAAGGTCCTATCACTTGATCCATCATCGACAAAAACATACTCGATTTCTGTTTCCAAATCTGGACGTAAAGCTTCCAAAGCCTGATAAAAAAGAGGAAGTACTTCCTCTTCGTTTAAACAGGGGACAATGATTGACATCACCATCTTAGTCTTCAAATCCATTTGGATGCTTGCTTTGCCAACGCCATGCATCTTCACACATTTGAGTGATGCCTAATTCTGCTTCCCAGCCGAGTTCTGCTTTGGCTTTTGCAGGATCTGAATAGCAAGCTGCGATATCACCTGGGCGACGGTCTACAATGCGGTAAGGAATTGGACGTCCCACTGCTTTTTCCATGTTTTGGATAATTTCAAGAACAGAATAACCTTTACCTGTTCCAAGGTTATAAACATTTAGGCCTGAACCTTTTTGGATTTTTTGTAGAGCTGCAACGTGACCTTTGGCCAAATCGACAACGTGGATATAATCGCGAACACCAGTTCCGTCTTCCGTATCGTAATCGTCTCCAAACACTTGCACTTGCTCTAGTTTACCAACGGCTACTTGAGTCACATACGGTAAGAGATTGTTTGGAATACCGTTTGGATTTTCTCCTAGGTCTCCACTTTCATGGGCTCCGATGGGGTTGAAATAACGAAGTAAGACCACATTCCACTCTGAGTCTGCCTTGTAAATATCCGTCAAAATTTCCTCAAGCATAAGCTTAGTGCGGCCATATGGATTGGTCACTGAAAGTGGGAAATCTTCCAAGATTGGCACTGTGTGAGGATCTCCGTAAACTGTCGCAGAAGAACTGAAAATGATGTTTTTACAGTTGTTTTCTCCCATAACTTTCAAAAGGCTAACAGTCCCTGCGATATTGTTGTCATAGTAGGCAAGAGGAATACGAGTAGATTCACCGACAGCCTTCAAACCAGCAAAGTGAATAACACCAGTAGGTTCTTCCTGTTTGAAAATATCACGAAGAGTATCTGTATCACGGATATCTGCCTCATAGAAAGGCACTTCAACTCCTGTGATTCTCTCAACAACTTCTAAACTTTTTCTGTTGCTATTAACAAGGTTATCCACCACAACAACCTGATGACCTGCTTGGATTAACTCAATAACAGTGTGGGTTCCGATAAAACCTGCTCCACCCGTTACTAAAATCTTTTCTTGCATCTTCTTTCCTCGATTCTCGGATTATTTTTTCTTATTTTACCATTTTTGATAGGGAATGTCATTTGCCATCCTAGAGGGGTGACTAAAATTCCAGTAAAATGCTTATACTCTTCGAAAATCTCTTCAAACCACTTCAATGTCGCCTTGCCATATATATGTTACTGACTTCGTCAGTTCGATCCACAACCTCAAAACAGTGTTTTGAGCAGCCTGCGGCTAGTTTCCTAGTTTGTTCTTTGATTTTCATTGAGTATTATTCTCTTTTTACCCGTTTGACATAGTTTTCAATTGGATAGTTTAGAGGGTCTAAGGTCATCTCCTTGCCTTGAACCAATTGAGCTAGATGGTAGCCAATGATAGGACCAGTTGTGAGGCCTGATGAACCTAGTCCACTAGCAGCATAGACACCTGCTAAGCCTGGGACTTGCCCAAAGAAAGGAGAGAAATCACTGGTATAGGCACGGATTCCCACACGCTCAGCTCTTGAAGTCGCTTTAGATAAAACTGGATAATGGGGTAAGGCGTCCTCCTCCATTTGTTGGAGCAAGGTTTCATCTACCGTCAAATCAAATCCCATATCATTTTCATGAGTAGCGCCTAGGGACAATTTCCCACCTGCAAAAGGAATCAAATCCCACTCCCCTTCTGGCATGACAACAGGGTAAGATTCCATGTCTTGGCCAAGCTGATAATCTCGTAGTTGCCCTTTTTGGGGACGGACATCCACAGCATAACCCAAGGGTTCTAACATATCCCCCAACCAAGCTCCCGTCGCCAAAATAACCTGATCAAACACCTCTGTGCCAATCTGATGTCCTGATGCTAAAGGTGTCAGACTCACTTTTTCTTTGACCAGTTTGACTTGACTAGCTTCTAGCAAATAAGTCACTAAGAGTTGGCCATCCACTCTCGCTCCACCAGAAGCATAGAGCAAGCGGTCAAATCCCTGCAAACCAGGGAATAATTCATTTGCTGATGCTTGGTCTAAAATGGCTAACCGGCCTATCAAGGGAGATTCTTCCCTACGCTGGAGGGCTAGTTGATAAAGTTCTTCCAACTTGGATTCATCTCTTTTCAGGAGAAAGACTCCCGAACGCTGGTAAAAGTCGATTTCTTGCCCTGACTTCTCTAAATCAGCTAATAAATCCACATAAAAGTCAGCCCCCAAACGCGCCATTTTGTACCAGGCTTTATTGCGGCGTTTGGAAAACCAAGGACTGATAATTCCTGCTGCGGCCTTGGTAGCTTGACCTTGTCCATGGTCAAAAACGGTCACCTCTAGGTCACTTTCTTTCGAGAGGTAGTAGGCAGCTGTTGCACCTACAATCCCTGCTCCAATAATGGCAACTTTTTTCATTGTTTTCACTTTCTAACTAGATATGGTGGAAAGGATTAGTCGATGCTTGACTAGGTACAATATCGATAGTCCAGCCCTTTTCTTCCTTCCATTGAGTAAGAAGTGCTGCGATTTTTTCCACAAAAAGCACTTCGATATAGTGACCTGGATCCAATGCCAGTAACCCATCAGACAACATATCCTGGGCAGTGTGGTAGTAAATATCACCAGTGATATAGACATCCGCTCCTTTAGCTAAAGCATCCTTATAGAAAGACTGCCCGCTCCCACCACAGATGGCCACTCTTGAAATAGGCTTCTGCAAGTCATTCTCTTGATAATGCACCATTCGAAGACTATCTAGACCAAAGACTTGCTTGACGTGTTGGGCCAATTCTCCAAATGTCTGGGACTGAACATTCCCAATACGTCCAATTCCACGTTCAGGACCTGTCTCCTGTAGATAAGTCGTCTCCTCAATGCCTAGCATCTGACAGAACCAGTCATTGAGACCATTTTCAACGATGTCAATATTGGTATGGCTGACATAAACTGCGATGTCATGCTTGATGAGATCAATGTAAATCTGATTTTGTGGACGGCTAGCTACCAAATCCTTGATGGGACGGAAAATCGGCGCGTGCTTGACAATAATCAAATTCACACCCTTTTCAATAGCTTCAGCCATCGTTTCTTCACGAATATCCAGAGTCACCATGACCCTTTGGATATCCTTGTCCAAAGTGCCAATTTGCAGACCACGACTGTCTCCCTCCATAGAAAATTCCTGAGAGCAAAAGGCTTCATACGCTTTAATCACTTCACTTGCTAACATGGAGAACCTCCTTGATATCTTGAATTTTATCTACAAGAACTTGACGTTCCTCTTTATTTTTTTCTGGGATTTGTCCGAGGGCAAACTCTAGCTTAACAGCTTCTTTTTGCCACTTTTGGACAAAGACTGGGCTGACTTCTTTAGACAAGATAGGTCCAAAGCGAACATCACTGGCTGATAACTTCATTTGTCCCGCTTCCACCACCAAAATCTCATAAAACTTACCAGCTTCTTCTAAGATGCTTTCAGCTACAATCTGAAATCCGTTCTCTTGTAACCAGATACGCAAATCGTCTTCACGATTATTGGGCTGGAGAATCAGACGCTCTACATTAGCTAACTTGTCCAAGCCTTCTTCTAATATCCTAGCAATCAAACGGCCGCCCATGCCAGCAATAGTGATGACCGATACCTGGTCTGTCTCTTCAAAGGCCGCCAAGCCATTGGCTAAACGAACCTGGATTTTCTCCTTTAGACCGTGAGCCTCAACATTTTTGACCGCAGATTGGTAGGGACCTTCCACCACCTCACCTGCAATGGCATGCTCTATATGGCCTTTTTCGACTAGCTCAATAGGCAGATAAGCATGGTCACTCCCCACGTCTAGTAAAATGGCTCCCTGTGGCACAAAGGAAGCCACCAATTCTAATCTCTTTGAAATCATTTTCTCTCACTTTCCAAAACTCTATTACCTCTTATTATACCACATTTCAGCTGGCAATCTTGTACCTAAAAAGACCGCAATCCACAGATTGCAGCCTTTCTTTATTTTCTGGCTTGATAGCGACTAGTCAGGATAAAAATCACGGTAAAGACCAACATCATGACACCATAAACAGGTAATGTTTGTCCTGTTAAGGTTGAAATTTCAAGCAGTTTTTGAATTCTTGGGAAGAGAGCTGTGGCTAGGAAGCCTCCTACTGACCAAACAATCAAGAGGACACGCCATAGGGTAAATGGCATGCAGGCTCTAAATACGGATAAGAAACCGATAGACCCAAGTAGATAATAGAGGAGGGTAGATATTTCTATCTCAGACCAACCTTGACTACTTCCAAATAGTTTCACAAAGAGAACGCTGAAGACGACCATCAGTGCACTTGGTAGGGCACGAAGCATGGATCTTCTGAGGAAGTTTGGCTCAACAGGTTTGATATTTCGCTCAAAAGTCAGAACGAATGGTGGGAAACCTTCCACGAACTGGTCGATCATGGTAATTTGAATCGGAATGAAAGGGAAAATCAAGATCCATTCAGACCGTCCCAGAAGAGCACTGGCAATACAGATGACTGCGAGCAAGAAAGAATAGATGGTCTTTATCAAGAAAATCGGGGCGATATGGGCAATGTTATTGACCACCCGACGACCTTCAAAGAGAATCTCAGGAACATCATTAAAGTCTGAGTTCAAGAGAACCAGATTGGCAATCTGACGAGTCGCAGGATCTCCCTCAGCCATCACGATAGAACAATCCGCCTCACGAAGGGCCAAGATATCATTAACTCCGTCCCCTGTCATAGCTGTTGTATGACCCGCTTTTTTCAGCGTTTGGATAATGAGTTTCTTTTGATGAGGGGAAACACGTCCGAAAATAGCTGTCTCCTCAGCCATAGCAACCAATTCCTCATCCTCGATTTTCGAGCAATCTACATAGCTCTGGTAGTCCGCAAAACCAGCCTTCTGGGCAATGCTGGATACCGTAACTGGATTGTCACCAGAGATGATCTTGAGGCCTACTTCCTGAGAACGGAGATAGTCCAGCGTCTCTTCTGCTCCCTCTCGAATCGGGTCCAAGATTTCCAGCAAGGCTAGAGCCTGAATATCAGATGGTTTCTGTGGTTTGTGATGGTCCAGTTTTTCCTGACTGAAAGCCAAGACCAAGACACGTGAACCTCTCTCCAAGGCCTCTCTGGCTTCAGGGACTTCAGAATCCAGCAACATCTCAGGCGCCCCTAAGAAAACTGTTCCCAAATCTTCCAATTCCATTGCTCCCCACTTGCGGTCGCTAGAGAAGGGAAGATTGGCAATCATAGGATAAGTAACTTCTCCCACAAAACGCTTTCGAATAGCTTGGGCTGTTGGATTCTTATCCTCACTATGGGCCATATAGCTTGTCAGGATGCTGGCAATAGCCTCTTCACCGTAAGTTTCCGTCAGTGGAAGAACAGCCTCCACCTGCATCTTTCCTTGGGTGATGGTACCCGTCTTATCCAAACAGAGCATATCCACGCGCGCCAAGGTCTCAACAGAGTACATCTCCTGCACCAAAACCTTTTTCAATCCCAACTTAATCACCGCAGTCAAGAGCGACGTAATGGTCAAAAGGGCGATTCCCTTGGGCAACATTCCCAGTAGGGCTGTCGATGAATTTACAACGGACGACTTAAGAGGCAGGCCTTTTAAGATCAAGGCTTCTAGCAGGAGAGCTAGACCAAAGGGAATGATAATCTTCCCAGTAAAACCAGCTAGCTTGTCCAGCGATTTCATGATACGAGAGTTGATGGGTTTCACAGTCTTAGCCTCAAGCATAAGTTTGGCAGCATAGTTGTCTGCACCTACATGATGGACACGAGCTAAAACTGACCCACTAGCCAAGAAACTTCCTGACAAAAGCAAGGTATCCACTTCCTTTTGCACCAAATCACTTTCCCCTGTCAACATGGCTTCATTGACTTCCGCAAAGCCTTCCAAAACCAAGGCATCACTAGGAATCTGCTCTCCTGCAGACAAACGAATGACATCTCCTAACACCAATTCTTCCGGATTAAGAGCAACTTCTTGGCCATCACGAATAGTCTTGACCTTTTCCTTGGTCATGAGATTGAGCTTGTCCACCATGTGTTTAGCCCGCAGCTCGGTCACAATCCCAGAAAAAGCGTTAAAGCAGATAACAGCAAAGAAGACTAGATTGCTCCAAGCCTGCACAAAGGCTAGTGCCAAAGCAATGGCAAAGTTTAAAGCGTTAAAAAGGGTAAAGACATTTCGTTTGATGATTTGCCAAGTGCTGGTACTGGCCGAAGCAGTAAAATCATTGACCAAGCCCTTAGCCTGTCTTTCCTTGACTTCTCTTTGGGTTAATCCCATAATCTTATTTTTATCCATAAATTCTATCATATCATTTTTTCTAAAAGAATTCTAATCTCATCCCAAATATGGACCTAGTCAAGGGAAAAGTTTGCCAGCCCTCCTTTGATAAGGTATAATAATAACAAGAAAATAATCGAAGGAGATCGCATGTTTTATACTTATTTACGTGGATTGGTTGTCTTGCTCCTATGGTCCATCAATGGCAATGCCCACTATCATAATACTGATAAAATTCCTAATCAAGATGAAAATTATATTCTGGTTGCGCCTCACCGTACCTGGTGGGATCCTGTTTACATGGCCTTTGCGACCAAGCCAAAACAATTTATCTTTATGGCCAAAAAAGAGCTCTTTACCAACCGTATCTTTGGCTGGTGGATTCGTATGTGTGGCGCCTTTCCTATCGACCGTGAAAATCCTAGCGCCTCAGCCATCAAATACCCTATCAATGTTCTCAAAAAAAGTGACCGCTCTCTCATCATGTTTCCAAGTGGGAGCCGTCACTCAAACGATGTCAAGGGGGGCGTAGCTCTGATTGCCAAAATGGCCAAGGTCCGTATCATGCCTGTTACCTATACAGGTCCTATGACCTTGAAAGGCTTGGTTAGCCGCGAGCGTGTTGATATGAACTTCGGAAATCCAATCGATATCTCAGATATCAAAAAAATGAATGATGAAGGCATTGAAACAGTCGCCAATCATATCCAAGCAGAATTTCAACGTCTGGACCAAGAAACGAAACAATGGCACAATGATAAAAAACCAAACCCACTCTGGTGGTTTATCCGCATCCCTGCTCTCATCCTTGCCATTATCCTCGCTATCCTAACTATCATCTTTAGCTTCATCGCAAGCTTCATCTGGAATCCAGATAAAAAGAGAGAGGCTCTTGGTTAAACAAATACAACAATCCCTTGGCAAAAGCCAAGGGATAATTCTTTTATTCGATTTTCCATTTTTGAGCCAACCAGCTAGAAAAAGCTAGAAATCGTTCAGCTACTTGTTCATGGTGTCCATAAGGATCAAAGACAAACTGACCGTTCGGATAGCATTTCTGAAGACTGGTATGGATTTGCTCAGCATAGACTGGTGCTTGAACCAAGCGATTGCTATGATTGACTCCTTCTGTTTGACCGTTCTGTAAATACAGCAAACAGGCCAAATTTTTCACATTTTCTTCCTTGCAGTAAGTCACAAAATCAGGATACCAAAAGGAACCGCAGATCGAAAAGACACAGGAAACCTTGTCAAAGCTAAAAAGACTGTAGACTGCCGCCAAGCCACCTAATGAATACCCTCCATAGGCAAGGCGTTCTTCGTCCAGTCGATAAAGTGACTGCAACTTGTCTAAAAGACTTCCAAATAAATGATCATGATAGACCTTGGCCTGACCTCCAAAATCTGGAGCTCCATCTCTCAGAGCAGCCGCCTTCCATGGAGTGTAGTCATCTAGGCGATTTTTAGAGGTCAAGCCCACTAAAATCACAGATTCGGAAAGGGACGATAGGAAATCCAAGTTTCCATCATTCAATAAAATAGCCGGATAGGTTTGATTGGGGTCGTAGTTAGAAGGAAGGCTGATTTTGACTTGAATTCCTTCCCAATCAAACTCATTATTTATTGATAAAGTCATTGATTTTCTCAAGGGAATCAATCACTGCTGGACCATAATCCATCAACTCATCGTAAGAGATGGTCATGATTTTTTGATTTTTAATAGCAGGAACGCTTTCCAAAACAGCATTTGCCTTCATCAACTCTACTGCTTTTTCATCCAATTTTTTATTGCGGTCGCTGGTTACATAGATAATCAATTCAGGATCCATTGACACGAGATTTTCCAAGGTCAAGCCTGATGTCCCCGTAGCAACGTTTGTATAACCAAGTTGGTTCAGCAAACTTTCTTGCAAAGCAGACTTGTAGGCACCGAAGGTTTCATCATTATAAGCAACCATAATCAAAGCCTTTTTCTTTTCACCTTGGCTTGCTGGATTTGCTTTCTTAACAGCGTCAATTTTAGTTTGTAATTGGGCTGCGTATTCATTAGCCTTGTCCTGAACATTAAAAATCATTCCAAGATTTTTGACATCTTCTACGATATTCCCCAAATCTTGCTGAATCGTTGAGAGAGAAGCTTTTTGCGTATAGACTGGGATTTTGTTTTCATTCCAAGTGCTAACTGTCCCCAAGGATTTTTCAGAAAACATCATATTTCGACCCATCACAGCGTCTGGCTCATAAGAAAGTACTGTCTCTTGTGAGACTGTTTTTTTATCCCCAATTTGAGGAATAGTCGCAATCGCGTCCTTGTATTTGTCCGTCACAGCATTGTCAGGGTTAAGCATGCCAACAATTTTATCCTTCAACCCCAACTCCAATAAGATTTCAGTGGTTGAAAGATTGTTGGTGATAACTTTTTCAGGTGCCTTGTCAAAAACTTGTTCGACTTCATTTCCCTTAGCATCATAGGTTTTGACCGTTAGTGGATAAGTCGTCTCTGTGCTGGCCTTTTGACTTGTTTCTGTGCTAGATTGTGTGGTAGCTTTTTCTGTAGTAGTATTGCCACAAGCTGCCATGGTTAAGGTAGCTACTGTTACCAGTAAAATGCTTAGTGTTTTTTTCATCTTGTTTTCCTTTTCATTCTTATAAATAGTGAATCATGGCTTGCTGATCCTCGGTCCAAGTAACCTGACTTTGAACTCCATATACAGTTTGCAATGACTCAGGGGTGATGGTCTCCTTTGGAGTCCCTTGGTAAAGGATTTCTCCCTCTTTCATCAGATAGAGATAATCCGAATAGCGACAAGCAAGTTGAATATCATGTAGGACAGCTAGAACATTGACCTTGAGATTCTTCACAATGGCCAACAAGTCTAGCTGGTACTTGATATCCAGGTGATTGGTTGGTTCGTCCAGGAGCAAGAGAGTCGGTTCTTGCGCCAAGGCGCGGGCTAATAAGACTCGCTGTTTCTCTCCCCCTGACAGGGACGAATAGAGACGAGTTTTCTTCTCGAGCATATCCACCTTGACGAGGGCATCTTGAACGAGTGTAAAATCTCTTTCCCTTTCCTTCTCTAAAAAAGAGAGGTGGGGAGTTCTTCCCAGCAAGACGATTTCCTCAACTGTACAATCAAACTGCAATTGATTAAACTGGGTTACAACTGCCATTTGCTTGGCTGTTTCTTTGAGCGTCCATTGTTCCAGAGGCTTTCCATCTAGGCTTATCAAGCCTTTGTCCGCCTTTTCCTGACGATAGAGGAGTTTAAGTAGACTGGTTTTCCCACTTCCATTTGGTCCTAATATCGTGTGAAATTGATGCCCTTCAACTTTAAGAGAAACTCCCTTGAGGATTTTTTTCTCTCCTAGTCCAAAGTGGATATCCTGACAAATCAAGTCCATATCAGACCCTCACCTCCCTTCGCCTACCTCCAACAATATAGATAAAGAAGGGAGCACCTACTAAGGCTGTGAAAATACCAATAGGAAGCTCTGCGTTTGGAATGATGATACGAGAGAGTACGTCTGCCCAAATGACAAAGAGGGCACCTAGCAAGGTTGCAACAGGAAAAAGCCTCTTGTAATTCGTTCCTACTAACCCTCGAGCTAAATGTGGAGTAATCAGACCGACAAATCCAATAATCCCACAGTTTGCCACTAATACTGCTGTCAGCACAGCCACCATGGTCACATAAAGATACCAATAAAAGCGTAAGGGAATCCCCAAAGTTAAAGCAGCCTCATCTCCCATCATCATCGCATTGAAAACACGATACTGAGTAGAGAAAAATAGAAAGGCTATTCCTACTACTATAGTTGGCAGGACCAAGTCTGCCCAGGAAGTCCCAGCGAGCGAACCCATTGTCCAAAACTTAATGGTCATCACACTGTCCGCATTAGCGCCGACTGAGATAATAAAGTTTGAAAAAGCCAGAAAGAGAGCGTTGACCACCGTTCCTGATAAAATCAGACTAGAAGTCGTCATCCTTCCCTGCATAGAGGCAATGATGAGAACAGCAATTGTTGCCAAAATAGCTCCAAGAAAAGCTCCAAGGCTAATCATCACTTTTAAACCAAGAATGATGCTCAAAGTTGCCCCTAGAGTTGCACCCGCAGATATTCCTAAGACATAAGGCTCAGCGATGGGATTGTTCACTGTGGACTGCATCACGCTACCACACATAGAAAGGCCTGCTCCTACTATCAGACCTAACAATACTCGAGGGAATCTCATGTTCCATACAATGGCAAGAGTAGACTTGGAAACCTCTCCTATCTCAAGAGGAAATCCCAACCTGCTCAAAATAATCCGATAGGTATCTCCTAGATCAATCGCAACAGATCCCATTGAAACTGCTAGAAAGAGAGAAATCCCTAAAATACCTAGCAAAATAACTAAAAGTAACACAAATTGCTGGTCTTGTCGGCTTCCAGAAAATTTGGAAAGCATGCAAACCTCCTTTAATAGAATCTTAAAAATTTAGAAAATTCTCATGAAAAGTATACCATATTTTCAACTGTGTAACAAGCTATGAAAAAAATACAATTAAAATCAGAAAAATTATGGTTGGTTTTTCCATACAGTGCTAATAATCGTAACCGAAGATTATACTTGAGTATATCGAGATAAGGTGACAACATAAAAAGCCCTCTGAAAATCAGAGAGCCAATTTGAGCTCGGGATAAAATCCTAGTGAAACAAAAAAATCTACACGGTCAGAAAAGTCTCTATCGTGCCATTTTCATACATGATGTATAGTCCAAGTAGAAT
>CAUPZW010000006.1:0-79571 GCA_963515655.1 Streptococcus mitis | reverse complement strand
TAGCGTCAACTGGAAATATGGTGCGATACGTGATTGAAAAATCTGGTCAGACTGATTGGGACGGTCGCAAGATTTACCAAGAGGCCGCAGCAGGAAATGACCTTTGCCAAGAAGCCATTGAGCGCATGAACCGTAATCTGGCGCAAGGCTTGCTCAATATTCAGTATCTCATCGATCCAGATGTCATTAGTCTGGGAGGCTCTATCAGTCAGAATCCCGACTTTATTCAAGGGATTAAAAAAGCTGTTGATGCATTTGTCGAAACCTACGAAGAATACACGGTCGCACCCGTTATCCAAGCCTGCACCTATCATGCAGATGCTAATCTCTACGGTGCCCTTGTCAACTGGTTACAGGAGGAAAATCAATGGTAATTTTTACAGGACTTAGTTCCAAACAAACTCAGGCAATCGACTTGCTAACAAAGCATATTTCTTTACCAGATGTGGAAGTATCTGTCGCCCAGTCTGACCAAGCCTCTATCTCTATCAAGGGTGAGGGTGGTCACTATCAATTGACCTACCGCAAACCTTACCAACTCTACCGTGCCTTGTCCCTGTTGGCAACATTCCTAGCAGAAGGTGACAAGGTAGAGATTGAGGAACAAGCAGCTTATGAAGATTTAGCCTATATGGCAGACTGTTCTCGAAATGCGGTGCTGAATGTGGCTTCTGCCAAGCAGGTGATTGAGGTCTTGGCTCTCATGGGCTACTCAACCTTTGAGCTCTACATGGAAGATACCTACCAGATTGAAGGGCAGTCTTACTTTGGCTATTTCCGTGGAGCTTATTCGGCTGAGGAGTTGCAGGAAATCGAAGCCTATGCCCAGCAGTTTGACATGACCTTTGTGCCTTGCATTCAGACCTTGGCCCACTTGTCAGCCTTTGTCAAATGGGGTGTCAAAGAAGTGCAGGAACTCCGTGATGTAGAGGATATTCTTCTCATTGGAGAAGAAAAGGTTTATAACCTGATTGATGGCATGTTTGCGACGCTATCTAAACTGAAGACTCGCAAGGTCAATATCGGGATGGACGAAGCCCACTTGGTTGGTTTGGGACGCTACTTGATTCTGAACGGTGTTGTGGATCGTAGTCTCCTCATGTGCCAACACTTGGAGCGTGTGCTGGATATTGCAGACAAATATGGATTCCACTGCCAGATGTGGAGCGATATGTTCTTCAAACTCATGTCGGCAGATGGCCAGTACGACCGTGATGTTGAAATTCCAGAGGAAACTCGTGTTTACTTAGACCGTCTCAAAGATCGTGTAACCTTGGTTTACTGGGATTACTACCAGGATAGCGAGGAAAAATATAATCGCAACTTCCGCAACCATCACAAGATTAGCCATGACCTTGCCTTTGCAGGAGGTGCTTGGAAGTGGATCGGTTTCACACCCAATAACCATTTCAGCCGTCTCATCGCAGTCGAAGCCAATAAAGCTTGCCGTGCCAATGAGATCAAAGAAGTCATTGTGACGGGTTGGGGGGACAATGGTGGTGAAACTGCTCAGTTTTCTATCCTACCAAGCCTGCAAATCTGGGCAGAACTCAGCTATCGTAATGATCTAGACCGTTTGTCAGCTCACTTCAAGACCAATACAGGTCTTTCGGTTGAGGATTTCATGCAGATTGACCTAGCTAACCTCTTGCCAGATCTACCAAGCAATCTCAGTGGTATCAATCCCAACCGCTATGTCTTTTATCAGGATGTTCTCTGCCCGATTCTTGATCGACACATGACACCTGAACAGGACAAGCCACACTTCTCTCAGGCTTCTGAGACGCTTGCTGACATTAAAGAAAAAGCTGGAAACTATGCCTATCTTTTTGAAACTCAGGCCCAGTTGAACCATATTTTAAGTAGCAAAGTCGATGTGGGACGACGCATTCGTCAGGCTTACCAAACGGATGATAAGGACAATCTGCAAGAAATCGCAAGACAAGAATTACCAGAACTCAGAAGCCAAATCGAACACTTCCATGCTCTCTTTAGCCACCAATGGCTGAAAGAAAACAAGGTCTTTGGCTTGGATACAGTTGACATCCGTATGGGCGGACTCTTGCAACGCATCAAGCGAGCAGAAAGTCGTATTGAGGCTTATCTGGCAGGTCAGCTTGACCGTATTGACGAGTTAGAAGTGGAAATCCTGCCATTTACTGACTTCTACGCAGATAAGGATTTCGCAGCTACAACAGCCAACCAGTGGCATACCATCGCGACAGCCTCAACGATTTACACGACTTAGAACAAGAATACTGTGGCTTATGCAGAGTGTTTCTCGTGAAACATCCCTTTCTTCAAAAGTACTCCACATAAAATAATTTGTGGAGTTTTTTCTATAATTAGTAGTTTAACCTAACCTTCAAATAGGAGTATACTAATAATGTAATCGTTATCAAAAGTCTAAAAAGGAATTTTTAGATGGGTATCAAAATAAAAAAGGGAGGAAATTATGAATAAGTTTTCAAAAACCTTGAGAGATAACTGGATCTTTCTCTTGATGGTTTTGCCAGGGGCACTCTGGTTGATTCTATTCTTCTACATTCCAGTATTTGGGAACGTGGTTGCCTTCAAAGACTACCACATGACTAGTAATGGTTTCATAGATAGTATCATGAATAGTAAATGGGTCGGACTCGATAATTTCAGATTCTTATTTAGTTCAAAAGACGCCTTTATTATTACACGAAATACTGTCCTCTACAATCTCGGCTTTATCTTTATTGGTTTAATTGTATCTGTAGGGATTGCCATTATTCTCAGTGAACTCCGTTCTAAGAGAATGGTTAAGATCTTCCAAACTTCCATGTTGTTCCCTTACTTCTTGTCTTGGGTTATCATCAGTTTCTTTACAGATGCCTTCCTAAACATTGATAAAGGGGTGTTCAACCATTTCCTAGAGTCTATCGGAATGAAGGAAATCAATTTCTACGCTGACTTAGGTATCTGGCCATATCTCCTACTTTTCCTAGGTATTTGGAAAGGTTTTGGATATAGCAGTGTCATGTACTATGCAACAATCATGGGAATTGATCCAACCTACTATGAAGCAGCAACGGTGGACGGTGCTAGCAAATGGCAACGAATTCGCAATGTAACCATTCCACAGTTAACACCGTTGGTAACCGTATTGACTATCCTGGCAGTAGGAAATATCTTCCGTGCAGACTTCGGTCTCTTCTACCAAATCCCCCATAATGCTGGTCAGCTTTATAACGTAACCAACGTCTTGGACGTATATGTTTATAATGGTTTGACCCAGACAGCGGATATCGGGATGGCTTCAGCGGCAGGTCTCTACCAATCAGTAGTCGGTTTGCTTTTGGTTATCCTATCAAACTTACTTGCAAGACGAGTTGATCCAAACTCAGCCTTGTTCTAGAAAGGAGGAGAATAT
This sequence comes from Streptococcus mitis, assembly GCA_963515655.1. Taxonomy (GTDB): domain Bacteria; phylum Bacillota; class Bacilli; order Lactobacillales; family Streptococcaceae; genus Streptococcus; species Streptococcus mitis_DP. Next base: position 76,171 of record CAUPZW010000006.1, on the reverse strand, counting down.
GGCAGAAAAGAAAATTAAAAAAGAAAAAATTGATAATGTCGGCATTCACTCCTTCAGTAAGAAAGCAGATATCTTCTTCAGTACCATTTCTGGTTTGATCGCCCTCTCTTGTATCCTACCCTTCGTATTCGTTATCGTTATTTCGGTGACAGATGAAAAGAGTATCCTTCAAAATGGATATAGCTTCTTCCCGTCACAATTTGGATTAGACGGATTTGAGTTCTTGGCACAGTTTAAGGATAAAATCTTACAAGCCCTCTTCATCTCAGTCTTTGTAACCGTAGTTGGGACATTGACAAATGTCTTTATCACAACAACTTATGCTTATGCCATTTCACGGACAACCTTTAAGTACCGCAGATTCTTTACAATCTTCGTTCTACTTAGTATGTTGTTTAACGCTGGTTTGGTACCAGGTTATATCGTGGTCACTCGTTTGCTTCAACTTGGTGATACAGTTTGGGCCTTGATTGTTCCAATGCTTCTCTCACCATTTAACATCATCTTGATGCGTTCCTTCTTTAAGAAGACCATTCCAGAAGCTATTCTAGAATCTGCTCGTATCGATGGTGCCAGTGAAGCACGGATCTTCTTCCAAATCTGTTTGCCATTGTCACTACCAGGTATCGCAACCATCACGCTCTTGACAGCACTTGGTTTCTGGAATGACTGGTTCAACGCCCTTCTTTACATCAAGAGTGACAACTTGTATCCATTGCAATATTTGCTCATGCAAATCCAGCAAAATATGGACTACATCGCAAAAGCAGTCGGCCTATCTGGTCAACTGGGAGTTGCTCTACCGAAAGAAACAGGACGTATGGCCATGGTTGTGGTCGCAACCCTTCCAATCGCGATTTTGTATCCATTCTTCCAACGCTACTTTGTAAAAGGTTTGACTATCGGTGGTGTGAAAGAATAGTGCTTATTGAGAAAAACATTTCTCGTTTCCAAACTTCCCTTGCGTGAAGTCAATACTCTTCGAAAATCTCTTCAAACCGCGTCAACGTCGCCTTGCCGTACTCAAGTACAGCCTGCGGCTAGTTTCCTAGTTTGCTCTTTGATTTTCATTGAGTATAAGATCATTACATTGTTTATAAGTTTAAAAATAAAAAAAGGAGTTTTTATCATGAAAAACTGGAAAAAATATGCTTTTGCATCTGCTAGTGTAGTCGCTTTGGCTGCTGGTCTCGCTGCTTGTGGAAACCTTTCAGGTAACAACAAGAAAGCTGCTGACTCAGCTTCAGGTGAAAAACCTGTTATCAAAATGTACCAAATCGGTGACAAACCAGATAACTTGGATGAATTGCTAGAAAATGCTAACAAAATCATTGGAGAAAAAGTTGGTGCCAAATTGGATATCCAATATCTTGGATGGGGTGACTATGATAAGAAAATGTCAGTTATCACATCATCTGGTGAAAACTATGATATCGCCTTTGCATCTAACTATGTTGTAAATGCTCAAAAAGGTGCCTATGCTGACTTGACAGAATTGTACAAAAAAGAAGGTAAAGACCTTTACAAAGCACTTGACCCAGCTTACATCAAAGGTAACAGCATTAACGGTAAAATTTACGCAGTTCCAGTTGCAGCCAACGTTGCATCATCTCAAAATTTCGCCTTCAATGGAACTCTTCTTGCTAAATACGGTATCGATATTTCAGGCGTCACTTCATACGAAACACTTGAGCCAGTCTTGAAACAAATCAAAGAAAAAGCTCCAGATGTAGTACCATTTGCGGTTACGAAGAACTTTATCCCATCTGATAACTTTGACTACCCAGTACCAAACGGACTTCCATTTGTTATCGACCTTGAAGGAGACACTACTAAGATCGTAAACCGTTACGAAGTGCCTCGTTTCAAAGAACACTTGAAGACTCTTCACAAATTCTATGAAGCTGGATACATTCCAAAAGACGTAGCAACAAGCGACACTTCATTTGACCTTCAACAAGATACTTGGTTCGTTCGTGAAGAAACAGTAGGACCAGCTGACTACGGTAACAGCTTGCTTTCACGTGTTGCGAACAAAGATATCCAAATCAAACCAATCACTAACTTCATCAAGAAAAACCAAACAACACAAGTTGCTAACTTTGTTATCTCAAACAACTCTAAGAACAAAGAAAAATCAATGGAAGTGTTGAACCTCTTGAACACTAACGCAGAGCTCTTGAACGGTCTTGTTTACGGTCCAGAAGGCAAGAACTGGGAAAAACTTGCAGGTAAAGAAAACCGTGTTAAAGTCCTTGATGGCTACAAAGGAAACACTCACATGGGTGGATGGAACACTGGTAACAACTGGATTCTTTACATCAATGAAAACGTTACAGACCAACAAATCGAAGATTCTAAGAAACAATTGGCAGAAGCTAAAGAATCTCCAGCACTTGGATTCATCTTTAACACTGACAATGTGAAATCTGAAATCTCAGCAATCTCTAACACAATGCAACAATTCGATACAGCTATCAACACTGGTACTGTAGACCCAGATAAAGCTATTCCAGAATTGATGGAAAAATTGAAATCTGAAGGTGCCTACGAAAAAGTATTGAATGAAATGCAAAAACAATACGATGAATTCTTGAAAAATAAAAAATCATAAGAATAATTGATTTTGTGTATTCATTCCTAATTCCTAAAAATGTAATCACTGTTTTCCTCAGACTTATCTGGGGAAGGCAGTGATTTTTTGAAATAAAGACATAGCTATTCCTGTTCTCTCATTTTTCTTATTTTAACCATTTAGGAAATATCAAGCACTATTTAGGATTTAGAGCAAGAATTTGGGGAAATATGGCTTATATTAGAGATGTTCGAGTTTACAAAGGAGGGATCACATGAAAAAGTATCAGCTTGTCTTCAAAATAAGTGCAGTCTTGTCTTACCTATTTTTCGTATTTGGCCTTTCTAAGCTAACGCTTATTGTCCAAAATTATTGGCAATTTTCTTCCCAGATTGGCAATTTTTTCTGGATTAGAAATCTCTTGAGTTTGCTATTTAGCGGAGTCATGATTTGGATTCTGTTTAAGACAGGCCACGGCTATCTCTTTCGCATTCCAAGAAAAAAATGGCTTTGGTATTCGATTTTGACAGTATTAGTGGTAGTGCTCCAGATCTCTTTTAACGTTCAGACAGCTAAACATGTTCAGTCAACTGCTGAAGGTTGGGCCCTATTGATCGGTTATAGTGGGACCAACTTTGCCGAGTTCGGTATCTATATAACTCTGTTCTTTCTAGTACCACTGGTGGAAGAGTTAATCTATAGAGGATTACTTCAACACGCCTTCTTTAAACATTCGCGATTTGGCCTTGATTTGCTTCTTCCTTCCATTTTATTTGCTCTTCCTCATTTTTCAAGCCTGCCTAGTTTGTTAGATATCTTCATCTTTGCAACATCTGGCATCATCTTTGCTAGTTTGACCCGCTATACCAAGAGTATTTATCCTTCCTATGCGGTGCATGTGATCAATAATATTTTCGCAACATTACCATTTTTGCTGACTTTTTTACATAGGGTGTGGTAAAATACTGGCACGAGGGTTAGGAATGATCGTTTTTTAATTTAAGGAGGAAAATAAGAATGACAGCATTAAAATGGTTTGCCGGAGGCAGAGAAAGACGTTGTGAAGCCATGACTATCATAGATAACCTACTGGAAGGTATAAACAATACGCCTCAATTTGCTCCTTTGAAAAATCAGTTAGTGAGTTATAAAAGACGATTAGAGGACGATGGGACCTCTACTCCATTTATTTTGAGTCAAATGAATGTTGACATCTCACGTGTGTTGATTGACAATAAGCTGACTTTGTCAGAAAGTCAAGCTGAGCAAATCAAAAAATTGAGAGAATTGTCGGCGATTCGCTATGGTTACTGATGAAGTGCAGGGACAGGTCACCTTCTAAAATTTCCAGTCAAATAAATTGCATTCGTTTTCTCAAGCAGGTATACTAGTATGGATAAATAAAAAATTTAGAAAATTTAAGAATAGAAAAGAGAACAAATCTTATGGCAAAAGATATTCGTGTCTTACTTTACTACCTTTATACTCCAATTGAAAATGCAGAGCAATTTGCTGCAGACCACTTGGCTTTCTGTAAATCAATCGGCCTTAAAGGCCGTATCCTAGTCGCTGACGAGGGAATTAACGGAACAGTTTCAGGTGACTACGAAACAACTCAAAAATATATGGACTACGTTCATAGCCTCCCAGGAATGGAAGACCTCTGGTTCAAGATTGACGAAGAAAGTGAACAAGCCTTCAAGAAGATGTTCGTTCGCTACAAGAAAGAAATTGTCCACCTTGGTTTAGAAGACAACGACTTTGACAACGACATCAACCCACTTGAAACAACAGGTGCTTACTTGTCTCCAAAAGAGTTCAAAGAAGCCCTTCTTGACGAAGATACAGTTGTCCTTGATACACGTAACGATTATGAGTACGATCTAGGACATTTCCGTGGGGCTATCCGCCCAGATATCCGCAACTTCCGTGAGTTGCCACAATGGGTCCGTGACAACAAGGAAAAATTCATGGACAAACGCGTCGTGGTTTACTGTACAGGTGGCGTTCGCTGTGAGAAATTCTCAGGTTGGATGGTCCGTGAAGGCTACAAAGATGTCGGCCAATTGCACGGAGGAATTGCAACTTACGGTAAAGACCCAGAAGTCCAAGGTGAACTTTGGGATGGGAAAATGTACGTCTTTGACGAGCGTATTGCCGTAGATGTTAACCATGTCAACCCAACCATCGTAGGAAAAGACTGGTTTGATGGAACACCATGTGAACGTTATGTCAACTGTGGAAATCCATTCTGTAATCGTCGTATCTTGACATCAGAAGAAAATGAAGACAAGTACCTTCGTGGTTGCTCACACGAGTGCCGTGTTCATCCACGTAACCGCTATGTTTCAGAAAATGAATTGACACAAGCTGAAGTGATTGAGCGCCTAGTCGCTATCGGTGAAAGCTTGGATCAAGCAGCTACTGTATAAGATTAAACAGTCCTTAGGGGCTGTTTTTCTATGCTTTTTACTCAAAAATCTAAAGTTTGTTTCTGTATCTTTCAGAAAAATAGGGTATACTATATGTAAACGATTTCAAAAGGAGTCCAGTTATGACAAAAACATTTTTTATTCCAAATAAACAGAGCATTCTAGGAGAACAGGAGATTTTGACTGCCAAGTCGATCTTGGGCTTGGTAGATGGTTTGGAGTCACATAGCTATGATGCAGTCTATCTCCGTCAACCTCTTAACCGTCTCGAGTATGTCGAGTGTGCGATAGTGGGACAATCACAATTTCTCTTTAAGGTTAGTTATGCTGATGGTCAAAAGGCTTACCGTGTCGATCTTCCTGACCTACTAACGCAGACAGACTGGCAGATTATCAAATCATTTTTAGATGCTCTGATTGCTTACACAGGAACTGAGATTGAAGGATTAGATGGTTTTGACTTTGAAGCTTATTTCCAAGCAAGTGTTCAAGCCCATCTGGCTGATAGTGCAGCCCGCTTTACGATTTGTCAAGGAATTTTTAATCCTGTTTTCTTTAGCCATGAAGACTTGAAAAGCTTTTTGGGGGAAGATGGCTTGGCACAGTTTGAAGAGCGTGTGCGTGCAGTTCAAGAGACAGATGCCTACTTTGCAAGAGTTTCCTTCTATCAGGATGGAGAAGGCCAAGTGCACGGTGTTTACCATCTGGCTCAAGGCGTCAAGACAGTGTTACCGAGAGAACCATTTATTCCTGCAGCCTATATGGAGCAATTGGTGGATAAGGAAGTCCAATGGGAGATTGACTTGGTTCAAATTACAGGAGACGGCTCTAAACCAGAAGACTATGAAGCCATAGCTCGCTTGGACTATGCAAAATTCCTAGAGTCACTACCATCAGCATCTTACCACCAACTAGATGCCAATCAAATAGAAGTACAGCCCATCCTAGGACAAGATTTTAAAACATTAGCACAAGAAAAGTGAAGTAGAAGCAGGTCAATCGACTTGCTTTTTTGACATAGAAAAAATCCTGCCATGGAAGACAGGATTGAAGTTTAAAGAAAGGCCAAGATACGAAGATAATCCCCAATCAGTGCCACTTCAGCTACAAAGAAGAGGAGGATAACGACTCCGTTCACAAGGACAGACAAGAATAACTGATAGAAGGAGTCGGTTTCACTTGCTTGACTTGGTCTTGTAATGATATGGAGACTGGCAAGTAGAATGATTCCAATGCTAATCACACACAAGAGGGCTGTAAATCGTAGGCTGTCAAAGAAGGCAAAGAAACTAGCAATAGCAGTGAGGAAGATTGGAATTGCCAAGAGTTGACTATATTGTTGGAGAACCTTTTCTAGCGTCCAGTCCTTTTCTTGGTGGATAAATCGTCTCACAACGAAACTACCCAAGAGGAATGAAAAGAAGAAGAGTGTTGTTGCTACTAGGATAGAGATAATCGAAAAGAGATTTAATGAAGCAAATTGTTCAGGGAAGTGATTATGCATAGTTGCTATATGTCCATAGTAAGCATGTTTGATATGGTAGATACTAAAGAAAAAGGAAGATGCAGAAAACAGAATGAGCAAGATAAAGGCTGTGTAACTGTGTGTGCTACTTGTTTCAAGCTTGCTTGTAGGAGATTTGATCGCTTCCACTAGCCAAGACCAAAAATCAAGCGCTTGCTCTTTCCATTTATCCGTAGATTTTGGAGCTTGGTCGGGGATGTAAGGACTTTCTAAGGATTGACTGAGAAGAAGTGGCTCTTTCGTGGTTGGTTTTTGCTGAGGAAGTGCTTCTTGACTCTCTTCAGCTATAGTGACTTTTTCTGTTTCTTCAGGAAGATCTTGCTCTTCTTCAGTAGAATCTAATGCTTTCTTTTCTTCTATTTCTGTTCTCGCTTCACCGTCTTCAGGCGTTTCAATTTTCTCTTCTTGCTGGCTTTCCAATTCGACTTCAGCTTGAGAAACTTCCTTCTCTAACTGAGTATTTTTTTCAATTGGCGTATCGAGATCGGCTATTCTTTCTTCAGCCTTGTCTGCAACATCTTGGACTTGTTCATCAGGCTTGTTCTTGCTTGTTGTTTTTACAAAATCATTACTTTCAAACCATTCTTGTTTCATGGTAGAACCTCCTTTTTAGTGGGTTATGTGTCATAGTGGTCGATATAAATAGGTTTATTAAGGTCTGTTAGCTGTAGTTTCAAGACTAATATAATCATCAGCCTTAGCGATGAGTTGACCTTTTGCATCAGTTTTTTCAGTTTTGTAAGGGTTGCTTAATTCGTTGGGGTGGCGTTGACTCTCATCTCTCGATAACTGATAAATAGGACCATGGTGACTCGAGAGGTCTAAGTTAATTTCTTGGCTTTCTTTTTGAGTTAGCATGATACTGAGCGCATTTTTAGAAGATAGTTCTACTTTACCATATACTTTAATATTTTCAGCGCGGAAGTGCTTCTCTGTTGACTCTAGCTGACTATCTGTAAGGTCTGTGTCAAAGATATTAACGATATTGGGGGTTGTGAGTTTACTGTTTTTGATACGACTTCCTTTAATTCGGAGGATATAGCTGTTTGTATTGAGGGTCGCATTTTCAAGACTAGCATTAGTGATACTGGTTTGTCCACGATTGGCTGACACGTTGATTCCTTTTAGGCTTCTTCCTTTTGGCAATTGGAGAATAACTTCATTAAAACGACTAGAGTAGCTACTTGCGATATGGAGAATCCCGCCAATTCCAGAAGAGAGAAATGGAGTTTCAGACAGTTTCTTATCAGTGAGACTTAGAGTTTTATCGTTTTGATTTGTGACAAGGTCATGGTTAGCAGAAATAGATGGATGATAAGAAATGTGGATTTGATCATCGAAAGAGTCTGTGATGGTCAGTGCGTGTTGGTGGAGCGTGATATCTAGGTTTTCGACTTCCTTGCCAAAGGTCAGCTCTTCCATCCGACTATCATAGACAGGTTCCTTGGACATGGCAAGTAGGCTCTTGATTCCGTCAGATTGGATGCCTACAAAGAGCAGGATAAAGCCGATAACAGTAGTCACCACACCAAAAATGAGAAATCCTTTTGTCAATTTACGCATGCTGATCACCTCTCTTTCCTTTTTTAAGAACAAATTGCACCAGGCGAACAATGAGTAGGCCGAAGAAGCGGGCTACATAGGAAATACCTAGTAAGACTAGTGAAGAAGCACCGATAGCCAGTAAACCAGAACCAAAAATCAAGATAAAGGCTGATTTAGCTTGGGCTAGGACAGTGAAACTTTCAACTAAAAATAGGAATCCGCCGATGATACCAAGTATGGAAACTGCAAAGAAAGCTAGAATGACAGTCAAGGCTGCCACAAAGATTGCGAACAGGGACACGAGGATGGCGATTCCCAGAGGAATACCGATGGGGGCCGCAAGGAGAGCTAACAAGGCGATATGCAAAATTTGTCGGTTATTCTTTTGATCGGGTGCCTCATTGATTTTTTTATCGAGAAGATTGGAGAGAACTTCGTGGGCCGCTTCTTTGGGAGTTCCCAAACTAGCGATGAGTTCTTCTTCTCCTTCGACTCCAGCATCGTCAAAGAGTTCTCTGAAATAGTCCATGGCTTCGATGCGGTCAGCTTCAGGTAGTTTCTTGAGATAGAGTTCTAGCTGAGTCAGGTATTCAGTTCTTGTCATGGCGGATACTCCCTTCTATGATGCCATTGATGGTGTCTGTATAGAGTGCCCATTCATCTTTTAGGGTCACGAGCTGTTCTATACCACCATTTGTCAAGGAGTAGTATTTGCGCATGCGACCTTGGAACTCTCTAGAATAGGTTGTCAGAAAGCTATTGCCTTCCAATTTTTTGAGAATGGGATAGAGTGTGGATTCTTTGATATTAGCGATCAGCTTAATGGTTTGGCTAATCTCATAACCATAAGAATCATCCTGCTCCAGTACGGCCAAGATGAGAAATTCAATCAAGGCAGAGGATGTTGGAAAGTACATGGGGAACCTCCTTTTTTAATGTGTAAGATTTTTATATATAATTTTTCTACACATACATTGTACATCTAAAAGAAAGCCCTGTCAAGAGAAATGTGTAAAATTTTTATATATAAAAAACTCCTAGGCAAAACTAGAAGTTTAGAGGATTTTATCAGCTCTGTCCACTGTAAAGAGGGCCACAGTCATCAGGATATCGACAAGCAAGAGGGCAGCTACAGCTGGCACCCAAGAGTGGAAAAAATCAAAACTGTAACCAAAGAGGGTTGGCCCAAAGGCTGCTAGGATATAGCCTCCTGTTTGAGAAAGACCAGATAATTGGGCTGTCTTTTCAGGGGCGCTTGTCTTAAGTGAAAAGTTGACCATGAGATAAGGGAAGAGGGCGCTGGTTGCAGTTCCGATGAGAAGATGGCTGGCAAGCCAGTAAAAGAAATTACCGACTGGGAAAAAGAGCATGGAAATGCCAACCACGCCAGCTAGTGAAACCAGAGTGAGCATGAGCTGACGATTGCGAGTTGACAAGCTGGTTGTTAGACTTGGGATGGTCATTGAAAAAGGAATACTAATCAGAGAGAAGATAGAGGTCAGCAAGCCCGCTTCGTGACTGGATAGACCTGCATGGATGGCCATGGTAGGTAACCAAGTCATAGCGGTGTAAAAGAGCAAGGATTGAAAACCTGCAAAGACAATAACTGCCCAGACCTGTTTGTTATGCATGACCTTTGTTTGGCTTTTTTGTTTGGTTTGTGGAGCCAGTCTGTGATTATAGCGGTGATTTGGCAGCCAGACCAAAAAAGTTGCTAGACAGAGCAGGGTGAGGAGGATGATAAGCCCTTTCCAAGAACTGGCTTGTGTAATGGGCACAGCTAGATAGGAAGCCAGAGCCGTCGCAACCCCCATAGAAGTTACATATAAGGTGGTCAGAAAACCAATTTTCTTTGGTTGATTGGCTTGGATAAGACTAGGAAGCAGAACATTGATGACTGCGATACTTGCCCCAACCATCAAGGTTCCTAGATAGAGCAGGGGCAGATTGATTAGTCGAATGAGAGAACCGATGGTCAAGAAGAAGAGGCTGTAGGTGAAGAGATGCTCCAAGCCGATTTTCTGAGCCAGTCGGGTAGAAAAGAGCGAGAAGAGGGTAAACATGAGGAGAGGAAGGCTGGTCAAGACACCAAGCGAACTAACTTCTACTCCCAGCCCTTGCGAAATATCTCCCAAAATAATGGGTAAAACAGTAAAAGGAGTCCGCAAGGAAACACCAATTAGGATAATACCTGGAACAAAAAAGAGTGATTGCTTTTTCATATAATACCTCTTCTAGCTGATTTTAATAACAGCTTATTTTAAGGCTTTTTCCCTATAATGTCAAGTAAGGTTTTGGGCTTTCAAGATAAAAATGGGAAAGTCTTGAAAATTATGATAAAATAGTGGAAGGAAATCTATACATTGGAGAAAAACTGTGTCTGAAAAGCAAAAAATCAGCGTATTGATGTCGGTCTATATCAAGGAAAATCCGACATTTTTAAAGGATGCTATTGAGAGTGTTCAAAATCAGACCCTGAAACCGAGCGAATTGGTTCTGGTTGAGGATGGGCCTTTGACACCTGAGCTCTATCAGGTATTAGACCAGCTTGAAGCTGAGTCTGATATTCCAGTGAAACGTTGCCCCTTAGAAGAAAATCAAGGTTTGGGTCTGGCTCTTCGATACGGTGTTTTACAGTGCCAGTATGATATTATTGCTCGTATGGATACGGATGATATAGCTGTTCCAGATCGTTTTGAGAAACAGGTTCAGTTAATGGAGAAGGACAAGCTCGACCTATTAGGTGGACATATTGCAGAATTTATTGACAATCCTGATGAGATTGTTTCTTACCGTCGTGTTCCAACCCAGCACGCAGATATTGTAGCTTATCAAAGAATGAGAAGCGCCTTTAACCACATGACTGTCATGTTCAAGAAGAACATGGTTCTCAAGGCAGGCAACTATGAGGATGGCCTTTATATGGAGGATGACCTCCTCTGGCTTAATATGATTGCTGCAGGAGCTAAGACTGGGAATCTGGATCAAATCTTGTGTCAGGTTCGTGTCGGAGCAGGGATGTTTGAGCGTCGTGGGGGACTGCGTTACCTCAAACTTTATCGTCAAGCTCGTCAGCGCATGCTGAAGAGAGGACAAATTTCTTATCTGGAATATGCCAAGAGTGTTGCGATTCAGATGGTTGTTGCCCTTTGTCCAGGATTTGTCCGACAGTTTATTTTTATGAAACTGTTACGAAAAAGCAAGTAAAAGATTGTAGCAAATCGTAAACTGGATAAAAAGTGTTATAATAACAATATAATGCTCTTCGAAAATCTCTTCAAACTGCGTCAACGTCGCCTTGCCGTAGGTATATGTTACTGACTTCGTCAGTTCTATCTGCAACCTCAAAACAGTGTTTTGAGCAGCCTGCGGCTAGTTTCCTAGTTTGCTCTTTGATTTTCATTGAGTATAATCATCCGGCTCTTTTAAGGAGGAGTAAATTTCTATGAATAAAAAACTCACAGATTATGTGATTGATCTGGTGGAAATTTTAAATAAACAACAAAAACAGGTTTTCTGGGGAATATTTGATATTTTGAGTATGGTGGTTTCCATCATTGTATCTTATATCTTATTTTACGGCTTGATTAATCCAGCACCTGTTGACTACATTATCTATACGAGTTTGGCCTTCTTGTTTTATCAATTTATGATTGCATTTTGGGGCTTGAACGCTAGTATTAGTCGTTACAGCAAGATTACGGATTTCATGAAAATCTTTTTTGGTGTGACTGCGAGCAGTGTCTTGTCATATAGTATCTGCTATGCCTTCTTGCCACTCTTCTCCATCCGTTTCATCATTCTCTTTATCTTGTTGAGTACCTTCTTGATTTTATTGCCACGGATTACTTGGCAGTTAATCTACTCCAGACGCAAAAAAGGTAGTGGTGATGGAGAACATCGTCGAACCTTCTTGATTGGTGCTGGTGATGGTGGAGCTCTCTTTATGGATAGCTACCAACATCCAACCAGTGATTTGGAACTTGTCGGTATTTTGGACAAGGATGCTAAGAAAAAGGGCCAAAAACTTGGTGGAATCCCTGTTTTAGGCTCTTATGACAATCTGCCTGAATTAGCCAAACGTCATCAAATCGAGCGTGTTATCGTTGCGATTCCGTCGCTGGATCCGTCAGAATATGAGCGTATCTTGCAGATGTGTAATAAGCTGGATGTCAAATGTTACAAGATGCCTAATGTTGAAACTGTTGTTCAAGGACTTCACCAAGCAGGTACTGGGTTCCAAAAAATTGATATCATAGACCTTTTGGGCCGTCAGGAAATTCGTCTTGACGAATCGCGTCTGGGCGCAGAACTGACAGGTAAGACCATATTAGTCACAGGGGCTGGTGGTTCAATCGGTTCTGAAATCTGTCGCCAAGTTAGTCGCTTCAATCCTGAACGCATCGTCTTGCTCGGTCATGGGGAAAACTCAATCTACCTTGTTTATCATGAGCTGATTCGTAAGTTCCAAGGGATTGATTATGTGCCAGTTATCGCAGACATTCAAGACTATGACCGTTTGTTGCAAGTCTTTGAGCAGTACAAGCCAGCTATTGTTTATCATGCGGCTGCTCACAAGCATGTTCCTATGATGGAGCGCAATCCAAAAGAAGCCTTCAAAAACAATATCCGTGGAACTTACAATGTTGCTAAGGCTGTTGATGAAGCTAAAGTACCTAAGATGGTTATGATTTCGACAGATAAGGCGGTTAATCCACCAAATGTTATGGGAGCAACCAAGCGCGTGGCGGAATTGATTGTCACTGGCTTTAACCAACGTAGCCAATCGACCTACTGTGCAGTTCGTTTTGGAAATGTTCTTGGTAGCCGTGGTAGTGTCATACCAGTCTTTGAACGTCAGATTGCTGAAGGTGGGCCTGTAACGGTGACAGACTTCCGCATGACTCGTTACTTTATGACTATTCCAGAAGCTAGTCGTCTGGTCATCCATGCTGGTGCTTATGCTAAAGATGGAGAAGTCTTTATCCTTGATATGGGCAAACCAGTCAAAATTTATGACTTGGCTAAGAAAATGGTCCTTCTAAGTGGACACACTGAGAGCGAAATTCCAATCGTTGAAGTTGGAATCCGTCCAGGTGAAAAACTCTACGAAGAACTCTTGGTATCAACCGAACTCGTTGACAATCAGGTTATGGATAAGATTTTCGTTGGTAAGGTTAATGTTATGCCTCTAGAAGCTATCGACCAAAAAATTGAAGAGTTCCGCACTCTCAGCGGAGATGAGTTGAAGCAGGCTATTATCGCCTTTGCTAATCAAACAACCCACGTTGAATAAAAAAGAAAAACGCATATTATCAGGTCTTGAACCTTGGTAATATGCGTTTTGTTATGTAGAAACTTGCTTCATTTTTTTCTGAAATGGGGTTGTCGCCCAGTCTATGTTATTGAAAATACTCCAAAATTTCTAAGGGTTTGTGGGCGATATAATCAGGATGATAGTTTAGTAGATCTGCTTGTTCTCCAAATCCCCAAGTGACGGCCAACTTCTGAATGCCTGTTTCTTGAGCTCCAAGCATATCAAACTTGGTATCTCCGATGATGATGGCTTGTTCAGGGCTTAGTTGATGTGTCTGCAAGGCTTGGCGAATGACATCTGACTTATGGGGTGCTTCAGGGCTGGAACCATAAATGCCATCAAAGAAATGATAGATTCCCAAATTTTTAGCCATGTCTTGAGCGGTTGGAGTATTTTTTGTCGTGGTGATGTAGAGTGGATAACTGCTCGATAACTTCTCAAGCAAGTCTACAATATTAGGAAAGAGTTGAGCTTCATGGATGCCTTTTGCCCTATAGTAAGAACGGTATATCTGCACAGCCTCAGTGATTTGTTCTTTGGGTAGGCAGGTCGCAAAACTACTTTCGAGGGGCGGTCCCATAAAACCACGAATCGTTTTGGTATCAGGACTAGGCACTCCTAGCTCTTTAAAGGTATGGGTAAAGGCATTGTGAATCCCGATAGAACTGTCAACGAGGGTTCCATCTAGATCGAAAAAGATAGCTGTGATAGAGGTCATGGTTTCTCCTATTTGATAAGCTTATTCTCCGAAAATTTCTTTTTGGAGGCGACGACCAGTAGGGGTGGCAGCGAGTCCACCTTCAGCTGTTTCACGAAAGGCAGTCGGCATGCTTGCTCCTACTTGGTACATGGCATCGATAACTTCATCCACAGGGATTTTAGATTCGATACCTGCCAGGGCCATGTCTGCTGCGATGAAGGCAAAGCTAGCTCCCATGGCATTACGTTTGACACAGGGAACTTCAACCAAACCTGCAACAGGGTCACAGATGAGGCCTAGCATATTTTTAATGACAAAGGCAATAGCTTGACTGGCTTGGTAGGGTGTCCCACCTGCAGCCAGAGTCAAGGCTGCAGCACTCATAGCAGAGGCCGAACCGACTTCGGCTTGGCAACCGCCCTCAGCACCTGAGATAGAGGCATTATTTGCGATGACTAGTCCAAAGGCACCAGCAGCAAAGAGGAAATCTAGCTGTTGCTCGTGGCTAAGGTCTAATTTTTCAATAGCAGCAGTGAGAACGGAAGGGAGACAGCCAGCACTTCCTGCGGTCGGAGTGGCACAGACCAAGCCCATTTTAGCATTGTGTTCATTGACTGCGATAGCATTTCGGGCAGCAGAGAGAATCGTGTAATCTGATAAAGTTTTTCCGTTTTTGATGTAGTGATCCAGTTTGGCAGCATCTCCACCTGTCAGGCCACTACGAGATTTATTTTCATTGAGTCCAAGTTGGACAGAAGCTTTCATGACTTCCAGATTGCGTTCCATGAGAAGGAGGACTTCTTCACGTTCGCGACCTGTCAATTCAAACTCTGTGGTAATCATGAGTTCTGCGACATTTCCTTGAAAGTCCAAATCTGCTTGCTCGACCAATTCTTTGATAGAATAAAACATGCTTCCTCCTATTTAAAGAAATTGACATTGTGGAGATGAGGGATTTTTCGAATTTCTTCGATAGCCTCATCACAGTTGCGACTATCGACTTCGATAATCATGATAGCTTTTTCACCAGCTTTTTCACGAGTAACATTCATCTGGGCGATATTGATACCATAGCGGGAAAGTGCCTCTGTTACGAGGGCAATCATACCTGGAATATCTTGATGAACGATGATGATAGTCGGTGTATTCATATTGAGAGAGACGGCAAAGCCATTGAGTTCGGTGACCTGAATATTCCCGCCACCGATTGAAATACCAGTCACGCTGATGGTTTTATGGGCATTTTTGACGGTAATTTTAGTGGTGTTTGGATGAGGAGCATTACTGTCTTTCTGAATGGTCCAGACAATCTTGATACCACGCTTGTGGGCAATCTCCAGACTATTTGGGATTTCAGGATCATCTGTATCCATACCTAAAATACCAGCAACAAGGGCTAGGTCTGTCCCGTGACCACGATAGGTCTTGGCAAATGAGTTAAAAAGTTGGAATTCGACTTCTGTCGGAGTATCATCAAAAATGGAAGAGACAATCTTCCCAATACGAACAGCACCAGCGGTATGGCTACTAGATGGGCCAATCATAACTGGTCCGATGATATCAAAGACAGATTGAAAACGAAGTGATTTCATCAGTTTCCCCTTATAAAAATTCTTATCTCTATTATATCAAAGAATAAAGGTCTTGGCTTTAATTGCGGATGAAAACCTTTCTAATACTTCAAATAGCATAAAAACAGTATCTTTTATGACAAAAAATACCTTATTTAGGGAAATAAAAAATAATTTTGTAATATTTCTACATAAAAGTGTCAAGAAACAGTAATATTTAAAGGGTATCATAGAACTATAGAAAGAAGGAGAATTTTCGAATATGAAATCAACAACTAAAAAGATTAAAACAACTCTTGCAGGAGTAGCTGCCTTGTTTGCAGTATTTGCTCCATCATTTGTATCTGCTCAAGAATCAACAACTTACACAGTTAAAGAAGGTGATACACTTTCAGAAATCGCTGAAACTCACAATACAACTGTGGAGAAATTGGCAGAAAACAATCACATTGACAACATTCATTTGATTTATGTTGGTCAAGAGTTGGTTATCGATGGCCCTGTAGCCCCAGTAGCACCAGCTTCAACGACTTATGAAGCTCCAGCAGCTCAAGATGAAACTGTTTCAGCTCCAGTAGTAGAAACTACAGAAGTAGTGGAAGAAGCTCCAGTAGCAAGCGAAGCAGTAGTAGAAGAAACAGTTGCTTCAACTGTAAGCGGATCTGAAGCAGAAGCTAAAGAATGGATCGCTCAAAAAGAATCAGGCGGTAGCTACACAGCTACAAACGGACGTTACATCGGACGTTACCAATTGACAGATTCATACTTGAACGGTGACTACTCAGCTGAAAACCAAGAACGTGTAGCAGATGCCTACGTTGCAGGACGTTACGGTTCATGGACAGCCGCTAAAAACTTCTGGCTTAACAACGGCTGGTATTAAAAAATAACTAGCAGAATAAGATGTAAAAGTCGAGGAAACCCCTCGACTTTTTTATAGTTTCTTTGGTTGATAATAGGTCTCTACTTCTTTTTTGAGATGAGACAGCATAGAAGTTTCATCGATCAGCTCCAGAAGTGAGAAACCTTTTTGGATAAGTTTCGCATCATCCCTACAAATTCCGATACGGACATAGGCGACAGCCAAGCTATCATATTTTTTCTTTTTCTTGGCATCCTCTAGTAAAGTATCGCAGATTTGTTGGCATATGTTTTTATCTTGATTGTATAGATAGAGTGTGGAAAGGTTGAGTAGGATTGTCATTCGCAAGTCATATAAATGTTGATAGTTTTTATAGATTTCCAAGCGTTGCAATATTTTTCCAGTGATGAGATGGAGATGTTCAATAGGAAAGCTGAAAAGGATGGTATTGAGGATTTTTAGATCATTTTCATACCATGTATCTTGTTTTTCAATTTTTTCCCAAAGTTTTGTGATAGTCTGTTTTACTTGGTCTGACAGTTGCTCTGTACCATGTCGACGGATATGAATGACAATTTCCAGCATATCCCTTATTTCTTCTATAGGCAGGTCGTAGTGGATTTTGAGATAGTCTTGGCATGTTTCAAAAAAATGAACTAGACTACTACTACCAATTATAGAAGTCATATTGAGATAAGTTTGCATGATTTCTGTTCGTTGGCTTGGTTGATAGAGATGGCAGATATAGTCAAACTCTTCAAAACTCATATTGATTTGCCGGAGAAGAAACTCCATATTTTCATATTTGGGAGTTACCTTGCCGCTTTCAATCTTTGATAAGCTGGTTCTTGAGAGAACCTCTCCACAGACCTCTTCTTGGGTCAATCCTTTTGATTCACGTATTTCTTTATAGACCTTTCCAAAATCATAACGCATGGGTTTTCTCCTTTTTGTGAAAAAAGTTAACAAATAATAAAATCCAATTAAAAATATTGTATCATAGTAATATAAAAATTAGAAAAGAAAACTAAAATAATGTGTGAAAAAAGTTAACTAATTTTAAAATAGAGTAAAGAAGAGGTATACTGTAGATACAAACTGAAGATTCCAGATATTTAAATTTAGCAAATAGTTTTTGGAGAAAAGCCTTTGCTTTTGCTAGAGATAACGGTTATTACACTGGAGAACGGTCTAGAGATTACTTATTGGGGTATTTCTTAGGATGGTCGGGTATCATTGATACTGCTATTTTGTTAAGTCAGTATAACCAAGGGGAGAAATCTTATATTCCTTTAAACCTTAGCTCTAAATCATATCAGGACAAGTTATTTAATTCTAAAAGATATTAATGGAGGAATTGAAAAATGGAAGTTATAAATGTAAGTAAGCATTATGGTCATTCAATCATTCTCAAAGATATAAATTTTGCACTTAATAAGGGTGAAATTGTTGGTCTAGTAGGGAGAAACGGAGTTGGCAAGAGTACATTGATGAAAATTCTTGTTCAGAATAACCAACCGACTTCAGGGAATATTATAAGTAGTGATAATGTTGGGTATTTAATCGAAGAACCAAAATTATTTTTATCTAAAACAGGTTTAGAGAATTTAAAATATTTGTCAAATTTATATGGTGTTGACTACAATCAAGAAAGATTTGGAAGTTTGATCCAAGAGTTAGATTTGACTCAGTCTATTAATAAAAAAGTAAAGACCTATTCTTTGGGTACAAAACAAAAATTAGCTTTGCTTCTGACTCTTGTTACGGAACCTGATATATTAATTTTAGATGAACCGACTAATGGTTTAGATATTGAATCATCACAAATAGTTTTAGCGGTTCTAAAAAATTTAGCTTTACATGAAAATGTGGGAATTTTAATATCGAGTCATAAATTAGAAGATATTGAAGAAATTTGTGAAAGGGTTCTTTTCTTGGAGAACGGGCTTTTGACATTTCAAAAAGTAGGAAAAGATAGTCATAATTGCTTGTTTGAGATAGCTTTTTCATCAGCTACAGATAGAGACATTTTCATTACCAAACAAGAATTTGGGGATATTGTTCAGGAAGAGGGACTGAGAATTACTATGTCTGGGAATATTCAAAGTAGTGAGCTTTTTAAATTTTTTAACGAAAACTCTATTAAAGTAGTTGATTTTGAAACTAAAAAAGAGACGCTTAAAGATATTTATCTAAATCGTTCAAAATAAAGGAAGGTTATAATCATGAAATTAAATAAATTGAATTTTCTTAAGGAAAATATAAGAGATTTATATTCATCAGGCGTAATATATTTCGGATTGATTATCTCGTTTATACCGCCGCTACTGGTTACATTCTTTATTCTAAAGACTCAAGGGACATCACTTGGTATTAAGCATATTTCAAATTTTTATGCCATGCTCGGTATGTTAATGGCTGTTATACATGCTAACCGAATTATTAGCAGGGATTTTTCCCACAATACGATCAGTTTATTTTATAATCAACAGAAAAATCGGATGATTTACGTCTTGTCCAATTTTCTATATGCCATCTCAGTTTCCATTATTTATGCTTTGAATGGTATTTTGTTACTAGTCATCGTAAGTAAATTGGGTGTTCCAGGTGCTTTAGGGTTAGATTTTATAGCAGTCATTGTAGTCAATACAATTTTGTTAGTCCTATTTTATTTTCTATTATCTTACATTTTCTATTTATACAAATTGAAAAGTGGCTTGGTATTTGGTATTTTAGTAGCTTTACTACTCTTTGTCCCTAATATATTAAATACGATTATGATGAATACTAGTAATGATTTGTTTATCAAAGCAATTGAACTTCTTCCTTTTTATTCCTTACCTGTATTTGTGGCTTCAAATACGATGTCTATTAGTCAGTATCTTGTGGCAACCACTACAATCATTTTATTGTACTTTTTCACTCTCAAGAAAAGCAAGGAGTATTCATTTTAGTTTCGTTTAGTATTATTTACCGTCTTAAAATCTAGCAAAAAATAAAAAGATGTTGCGCTGACTAGAGAAAATTAGAATGTATAACAGAGGTAAACAGATAATTGTAGGGGAATTAAGTCTTCTATTGATGAGCATGAATTTTCTTATAACATTATCCAACAAACTGACCTATGAAACTTCAAAAATTCAAAAACCACACGGTATTCCTTTCAACTTGATTGTATTCAAGACTGAAACTACAGTGTGGTTTTATTTGGAAGCTAGTTTTTGCCCAGCTTCTTTTTGCTTACATGCAGAGAATCCTGTTCACACTATGTAGCCAATTTGATATAATCTTATCAAAAAGTAGTATAATGTTTTTATAGAATATAAATAGTGGTGGATAGCATGCATGCATTATTAGCAACAAGATTAAAAAATAAGCGAAAAGAGCTGGGTTGGTCGCAAAAAGAATTGGCAGAAGGAATTTGCCAACAAACTCAGATAAGTCGCATGGAACAAGGTAAATATATGCCAGGAGCAGATTTGTTATATAAATTATCTGAAAAAATGGGCTTAAATATGGACTATTTCTTTTCAGGAGAAATTTCGAAAGAGTTTCTAAGCTTGTCTGCTTTCAAGAGATTGTCTGAAACATTATTGGAAAATCAAGATTATGCCTCTTTAAAATATGCCTTTGAGGGAGAAAGAAAGCAACAGATTTCCTTATCTTTTGATGAAAAGATTTATCTGGACTGGGTAGATGCTATTCTAACCTATCAATGTGAACATCAATTAAAACTAGCTATTTCAAAAATAGAGGACATCCTCAGTAGGATTAGTATTGATAAAGTGGATTACTTATATATTTTGAATACCCTGCTGATTTTCTTAGGCTATGATGAGGATAAGGAGAAATTTGAGCAACTATATGAACAGGTTTCCGTAGCCCTTTCAAAAATCGATACCAGTGTACGTGAACAAATTGAGTTGTATATCAAAATAAAATACAATTATTGTTACCACCTTTGGAAACAGGAGGAGATGGACAAGTCCAGAGCGCTATTATTGGAGATGATTGAATTTTGTAACAAGTATCATAGTAGCTTTAGGCTAGCAGATTTATATTGTTTGTTGGGAAATGTAACAGAAGATCTTGATATCTCTGTTGCTAAGGACTATTATATGAAAGCTAAGGTGCTTTATCTAATTGAAAATAATGAAGTTATGGCACTCAAGGTAGAACAATATCTGATGGATAAGTAGTCAGAGAATGTATAAGGATAGCAGAAGCTATCTTTTTTATGCGCAAAATATAACTATAGTTCTTCTTTTTAAAAATATTTAGATAGTTGCTTAAATTGTTTGACAGATTATATATGTTGATCTATAATATAGGTGAAACGAGTTGTGTAAACGCTACCAAAAACAGTATTCTTAACTTTGTATTTGTTTGAGAATTATGATGTAGCTAGAAAAGGGGTGGAAAAATGTTTAAAAATAAGGAGCTTTTTCGAGTAGTCATGATATTTGTGATAGGAATTATCCTAATTTTAATGACACCAGTCTTATTTAAAGTTGTGATGGAACTATTTTCAAAATAAATAGGCCTCTTCTTTAGGCGGAGTAGTGAATCAGGAGGTTAAGTGATGAACTACAATTTAAAATATCTCTTATCAGGAATATTTGTCCTAGTCTTTATAGGCTTCCTAGTTTGGATGCGTTATTTTAATCAGAAGAAGGAAGAAGAGCATTCGGATGTGTCTTTTGAAGCGAGGTTAGATAGTGAGGTCAAGACCTTATATAAACAACTAGGATTGGGTGAGGAGCCTCACTATTTCTTAGCTTATCGTTACCTACATCCCTGGTTTAATCTAGCAATTTTACCACCAACAGTTGAAATTCTCTTAACTAAAATAGCGCTGGTGATGGTGACTCCAGACAAACTACTGATAAGAAATCTTGGAAATGGTATGACTTTCACAAGTGAGCATCATCGTGATTTGCGACAAGGGCTTATCCGCATTCCAAAATCAGAGATGAAAGAATTTGAGATTCGCAACTGGAAAAGAGCTTTTGTATTTGGCGATTTTTTGACAATTAAAACAAGTCAACAGAGCTATTATTTGCAAGTCAGAGATGATGGACTTCAAAAAGGAAGTCTTTCTACCAAACATTTCTCAGACTTGAAACGACAAGATTTTCTAGGATTATTGACAGATAAAAGAACATTCTGATAGACAATTACCCCAAAAAACGAATCTCTGAACGTTCAAAAATTCAAAAACCACACAGTATTCCTTTTGATTTGATTGTGTTTAAGATTGGAATTACAGTGTGGTTTTATTAGGAAGCTAGTTTTTGCTAGCCTCGTCTCTTCACGGGAGGTATCTCTATGAAAAAAATCAGTCATCTTTGTATGCTTCTGCTGTTGCTGTGTACCACTTTTTTTGTTTTTAATGTAAACTACACACGTGAAGCGGTTCGGATTCGGGAAATGGGAAAGACTGTAGATTCTTTGGATTTGTATTTGAAAGATATTAACGAATCTGCAGCGTCTGTTCTTCGATTTTTTGAGGATGTATCAAAGGAGTACAAAGTCTCCATCATCAAAACAGACAGTGGTGATGAGGTAATCAAGTCTGGTGTTTTTGATAAAGATACCTTCCCCTACCAAGAGTTTGGGATTTCTTCTCTTGATTTTACCACAGATGGTGAAGGAGTCTACAGTAATAAAGAAATTTCTAATAAACTCGGTACGATTCCGACCTTTCTAAAAGCCAAGCCTATTCAGCTTATGACTTTTCAAACCTATATCAAGGATACATCTCGTAGTTTAAATGGTCGCTATACGATAACTTCTACACAAGAGATGGATAAGGATAGGATTGTACAGAAATGGAGCGATTTTTTCAAGATAGACCAGGCTACCTTGCTAGAGCCTACCTATAAAAGTGCAGTGGAGGTCATAAATCGAGATTTGCTTTTATCTGCCATTGTTTTTGTCTTGGCTATTTTACTTCTTGTGTTAGTAACAGTGTATCAGCCGATGATGGAGATGAAACGAGTGGGGGTTCAAAAGTTACTTGGTTTTCAAAGCGGGGCGATTTTAGCTGGTTTTGTAAAGACTAATTTTTATCTTCTCTTGGGTGGAAGTCTTGTCATTGACTTGGGACTATTTTTAGTGCTGGACTACAGGCCAAAACTTCTGTTCCCAAGTTTACTCTTATCCCAATTTCTTCTTTTACAGTTGTATTTGTTCATCAGTTGGCTGACCTACTTGATGATTCAGAAAATGACAGTTAGTTCCATGTTGAAAGGTTTTTCATCTGTCAAACTTGGTCTCATCTTCAATTATGTGATGAAAATAGGGACAACTATTTTACTGACGGCCTTATTGATTGGGGTGGGCAGAAGTCTAGAACAAGAAAACAAAGAACTTGCTTATCAGCAACAGTGGGTAAGCCAAGGGAATTACTTGACCTTAGAAACCTTCCAACTCAATGATAACCTGTGGCAAGAAGAGCTAGCAGGGTCAGGGAAATCTATAGATTATTTCTACCTATTTTATCAAGATTTGCTAGCAAAAATACAAGTAAATTATGTGCGAAGTGCGAGTCTTCCTATCAAACCAGTCATCAAAGCAGAACAAGTGCAGCAGTACCAACTGCCTAATAAGGTAGATGTTTACTATGCTAATAGCAATTTTCTAAAGAGCAAGGGATTCAAGTTACCAGATACCGGCACAAAAAAAGTTATTTTGATGCCAGCCAGTGATAAAGGACAAGAAGGCAAGAATCAGTTCTTGGGAAAATCCATCGCCTATCTTTCTATGAGGTATGAAGATCAGCAAAAGCAAAGGATAGAAGATATGGATGTAGAAATTGCCTACTATGAAGGAGATTGGTCTTTCTTCCCTTATAATAATGAGCGAAAGGAAAACCTTCACAATCCAATCATTAGTCTGGTAAATGATCAAGACATGATGTGGGAAGAAAAGACTCGCTTGTCAACGACAGGTTTAAACAATCCGATGAAAGTTGAAAATACAGAACAAAATCAAAAAGTGATTACGGAGTTAGTTGAGAAATTATTAGATGGGAATTATTTAAAATTTTCATCGATTCAAGCCATTCAACAAGAGAAAGTAGATTCTTATCGAGATGCAGTTCGAAATTTTAATATACTCTTTGCTTTGTTTGGTCTCCTTAGCATGATGATTTCCTACTTCTTATTAGTAACAACTTTCTTATTGAAGCGAACAGATATCATTACCAAGAAGTTTATGGGGTGGAAACTGGTCGATCGCTACCGCCCTCTCTTAGTTCTGCTCTTGTTGGGCTATAGTCTCCCTCTTCTAATATTGATTTTCTTTGCCCATGCGCTCTTCCCACTTCTACTGTTTGCAGGTTTTACATGTTTGGATATACTATTTGTGCTAGTCTTGGCCTCTAGGATGGAGAAAAAAAGTCTAGTAGAATTATTGAAAGGGGGCATCTTATGATTGAGTTGGAAAATATTACCAAAACCATTGGAGGAAAAGTGATTTTGGATCACTTGTCTCTCAGGATTGATCAGGGGGATTTGGTTGCCATTGTTGGTAAGAGTGGTAGTGGCAAGTCAACCTTGTTAAATTTATTAGGTTTGATAGATGGTGATTACAGCGGACGGTATGAGATTTTTGGTCAGACAAATCTAGCGGTCAATTCTGCTAAGTCGCAAACAATAATCCGTGAACATATCTCTTATCTGTTTCAAAATTTTGCCCTGATTGATGATGAAACGGTCGAGTACAATCTCATGCTGGCGATGAAATATGTGAAATTGTCTAAGAAAGACAAGCTCAAAAAGGTGGAAGAGATTTTAGAGAGAGTAGGTTTGTCAGCTACTTTGCATCAAAAGGTTTCCGAGTTGTCTGGTGGGGAGCAACAACGAATTGCAGTTGCTAGAGCCATCTTAAAACCCAGCCAGTTGATTTTAGCCGATGAACCAACAGGTTCTCTGGATCCTGAAAATAGAGATTTGGTCTTGAAGTTTCTCTTAGAGATGAATCGAGAAGGGAAAACAGTCATTATTGTGACCCACGATGCTTATGTAGCCCAACAATGTCATCGAATCATTGAATTGTGAAAAGTACAGAAATCTTATCAAAAATCTTTAAATTTAAGGATACCTTTAAAATTTAATTTTAAAACACTCATTTATCAACATTTTTTGATTGATAAAAATAGGAAATTGGTTGTTTTTGGGAGATTTCCTAGAATTACCTCCTAACCACACGTACTAAAAAGATACTTCCTATGGAAATCGTATGACTCTTAAGCTTCGAATATTTAAGTTCTCATTGTTTTGAGCTATTCTAGCTTTAGAATCCTTCAGAACGTAAAATTTTAAGCAGTCAAAGACCTAGAATACCCATAAAACATTTATTTTATAGCAGTTCTAAACGTAGAATTGCGTGGATATGTATGGATTTAATCTGTTCGATAGTTAGGACAGCTCTATTCTGAGAAATCTGAGTTATCAATGCTTTAGAATAGTATTTCGTCAATGTAGTTTATTGAAGGATTGCTTATTTTATGCACTCTAAAATAAAACGGATTTAATGGAGCAAATGGAGAATCATTACATGAAACATTTTTTTGCTGGAATTGGTGAAATTCATTTTTTGTTATTTTTATTATATCTAAGCATGTCTACTAGTCCAATTATTGGACTAGTGATTGGACATACTAAAATAAATCTAATAAATTCCATTATTATGGCTCTTGGTATAATATTGACATTAATTTTGGTATTATCAAGAGTGTATAGAAAATATTTTTATAGAGACGATGATGACAAAAGTTTTTATCAATAATTGGCTACATAATATCTATAGGGAATTTACTCACTACAAATATAATAAAGCTCTAAAAAAGAGCCTGGAATGGCTCTTTTTGTGTACTATTATTTTTATTTGATGAAGGATAATTTTTAAACATTAGTGGTAGCAGATTTATTAAAGTTCTGACAAGTTTATGGATTTTCTACACCTGAATTAGTAGGTTGATGACTATTTGTATTGCTATCTTCAGCATTATTACTATTGGTATTAGCCTCTGCTTGATCTCCTGTATTGACAACATTATTTCCACCATTACCAGTTGAATATTGCTCAGCTGCAGGTGCTTGGGAATTATTTATTGTTCCATATGATTCAGTGTAGGTTGGAGTGTAGTTGCTATCTTCTGAATTGTAGGTTTCTCCTCCTTGAACGCTACTAGTCGTTTCAGTCTGGTTAGACTTTTGTTCCTCTTTTTTGGTCAAAACTTCAACTTGTTTTTGAAATTTAGAGATTAGTTCTTGAATTGGTTTAATCTTTTCCTCAAGAGCAGTTTGATCGTTTGCAGAATTGATATTTTTAATGATTTCTAGTATTTTTTGTAAGAAAGTGATGGTCGTTTCAAGTGTTTGTTTATCTTGAAACTGGCTATCAGAATCTTTTATATCTAGTTTTAAAGCTTTTTCACTATAATGATTTGTGACTTTATCGGCAGTAGAAGTAAGAAAGTCTGCTAGTGTCTTTTTGCCTTCATCAGTAGTTGGTTTCAATTCTTGGATTTTTTTCCAATCTTCTATAATGGTTTCAGAATCGATATTGAAGTTTTTAATAGCGTTTTTTACTTGTTCGACATCTTGTTGATTTTTTTGTTGTTTGATGAGAGCAACGTTCCCTCTCTCTGCTTGGATTTTTTCTTGATGGAGGACTAAGCCTGTCAAAAGTCCAATACCTGCAATAAGTGTAATAATAAAAATAGTATTTTTTGATTTTAGAATATCTTTGTAGTTGTTCACATTAGTCCTACGCACATGGATGATGGTGTATATATGGAATCATGTGCGCATTCCTCCTTAGTATAGTATATCATTTTTAGCTGATTTTAAAAGTAAGTTTATAAAGAGAATAGGGGGTTAGGTATGAATTGCCTTTTTTGTATCCTTATCTTCATGTATTTACATAAGTGGTTGGTAGATTATCAGCCTCTTTCTTGTCTTCTCCAACCAAGCATGTTATAATGAAAACTGCTCAAACGACCTTCAATCGTTAAAGCACACACGACCTTCAATCGTGAACTAGTCATTTCGTTTATCTTTTATTACGTCGTTAACTCGAAATGAGATACAAGCAGAGCTTGTCTGATTTATAACCTCAATCAGTCTCCCAGACTGATTGAGCGAACTCAAGTTATGCCTGCGACTCGTTGCCTAGTCCTAAAAGCAAACGAAATGACTATACTCAAATAAATTCTATTGAAAGTCATAGTAAATAGAATTTTGAGGGGTATAAATAAACGAATAGATGGGAGACTTACCATGAGTGATAACTCTAAAACACGTGTTGTTGTGGGGATGAGTGGTGGTGTTGATTCGTCGGTGACGGCTCTTCTTCTCAAGGAGCAGGGCTACGATGTGATTGGCATCTTCATGAAGAACTGGGACGACACAGATGAAAACGGCGTCTGTACGGCGACCGAAGATTACAAGGATGTGGCTGCGGTAGCAGACCAGATTGGCATTCCCTACTACTCTGTCAATTTTGAAAAAGAGTACTGGGACCGCGTTTTTGAGTATTTCCTAGCGGAATACCGTGCAGGACGCACGCCAAATCCAGATGTTATGTGCAACAAGGAAATCAAGTTCAAGGCCTTTTTGGACTATGCCATGACCTTGGGGGCAGACTATGTAGCGACTGGGCACTATGCTCGTGTGGCGCGTGATGAGGACGGCATCGTTCACATGCTTCGTGGCGTGGACAATGGCAAGGATCAGACCTATTTCCTCAGTCAACTTTCGCAAGAACAACTCCAAAAAACCATGTTCCCATTGGGACATTTGGAAAAGCCTGAAGTTCGCAGACTAGCAGAAGAGGCAGGCCTTGCGACTGCCAAGAAGAAAGACTCGACAGGGATTTGCTTTATCGGAGAAAAGAACTTTAAAAATTTCCTCAGCAACTACTTGCCAGCTCAGCCTGGTCGCATGATGACTGTGGATGGTCGCGATATGGGTGAGCATGCTGGCCTGATGTACTATACGATTGGTCAGCGTGGAGGTCTCGGTATCGGTGGGCAACACGGTGGTGACAATGCACCTTGGTTCGTTGTCGGAAAAGACCTAAGCAAGAATATTCTCTATGTAGGCCAAGGTTTCTACCATGATTCGCTCATGTCAACCAGCCTAGAGGCTAGCCAAGTCCACTTTACTCGTGACATGCCAGAGGAGTTTACGATCGAATGTACGGCTAAATTCCGCTACCGTCAGCCTGATTCTAAGGTGACCGTCCATGTCAAAGGAGACAAGGCAGAGGTCATCTTTGCAGAGCCACAGCGCGCAATCACACCAGGACAGGCAGTTGTCTTTTACGATGGCGAAGAGTGTCTAGGTGGCGGTTTGATTGACAATGCCTACCGCGATGGACAAGTTTGTCAGTACATTTAGATTGACAAATTTTCTCAATTTGCTACAATAATAAAAGCAATAGAAATGATGGTCAAAGCTCATGGATGTTGCAGGCTTTTTTGTCCTGCACTTCTTTGGAGTTTTGACTGTTTTTGTGTCGTTTAAGGGAAAGGACAAGAATGACTCAACAAGACTTTCGGACAAAAGTAGGAAATATAGTTTTTGGTGTTCGGGCGACAGCCTTGATTCTCCAAAATCGCAAGATTCTAGTCACCAAAGACCAGGGCAAGTATTACACTATTGGCGGTGCCATCCAAGTCAATGAAAGTACGGAAGAAGCGGTAGTCCGCGAAGTGAAGGAAGAACTGGGTGTCAAATCTCAAGCTGGGCAGCTAGCTTTTGTAGTTGAAAATCGTTTTGAACAAGACGCTGTCTATTATCACAACATCGAGTTTCATTATCTGGTGGACTTGCTTGAAGATGCCCCATTGACCATGCAGGAAGATGAGAAAACGCAGCCCTGTGAATGGATTGATTTGGATAAACTTGAGGATTTTCAGTTAGTTCCAGCCTTTCTAAAAACAGCCCTACCAGATTGGGACGGCCAACTAAGACACATCCATCTTGAGGAATAGGAGAGAAATATGACTTATAATTTTACTGAAGAATACGATATTATTGTAATTGGTGCGGGACACGCTGGGGTCGAGGCTTCTTTAGCCGCTAGCCGTATGGGCTGTAAGGTCTTGCTTGCGACCATCAATATTGAAATGCTGGCTTTCATGCCTTGTAACCCCTCTATCGGTGGTTCTGCAAAGGGAATTGTCGTGCGTGAAGTCGATGCCCTCGGTGGAGAAATGGCTAAAACCATTGACAAGACGTACATCCAGATGAAGATGCTCAACACAGGGAAGGGCCCAGCTGTCCGTGCCCTTCGTGCGCAGGCTGACAAGGAGCTTTACTCTAAGGAGATGCGCAAGACGGTTGAAAATCAAGAAAATCTGACCCTTCGTCAGACCATGATTGATGAGATTTTGGTGGAAGACGGCAAAGTTGTCGGTGTTCGTACAGCGACCCATCAAGAGTATGCTGCCAAGGCCGTTATCGTGACGACAGGAACAGCCCTCCGTGGGGAAATCATCATCGGAGACCTCAAGTACTCGTCAGGTCCTAACCACAGCTTGGCTTCTATTAACCTTGCTGACAATCTCAAGGAACTGGGCCTCGAAATCGGTCGTTTCAAGACAGGAACCCCTCCACGTGTCAAGGCTTCTTCTATCAACTACGATGTGACAGAGATTCAGCCAGGAGACGAAGCGCCGAATCACTTCTCATACACTTCACGTGATGAGGACTATGTCAAGGACCAAGTACCATGCTGGTTGACTTACACCAATGGTACTAGTCATGAGATTATCCAAAACAACCTACACCGTGCGCCTATGTTTACAGGTGTGGTCAAGGGAGTGGGACCTCGTTACTGCCCATCGATTGAGGACAAGATTGTGCGCTTTGCGGACAAGGAACGCCACCAACTCTTCCTTGAGCCAGAAGGGCGCAATACAGAGGAAGTCTATGTTCAAGGACTTTCAACCAGTCTGCCAGAGGATGTCCAGCGTGAGCTGGTTCATTCTATCAAAGGGTTGGAAAATGCAGAGATGATGCGAACAGGTTATGCCATTGAGTATGACATGGTCTTGCCTCACCAGTTGCGTGCGACTCTGGAAACAAAGAAAATCTCCGGACTTTTCACTGCTGGTCAGACCAATGGAACGTCAGGTTACGAAGAAGCTGCTGGTCAAGGGATTATCGCTGGGATCAATGCGGCTTTGAAAGTCCAAGGCAAGCCTGAGTTGATTTTGAAGCGCAGTGACGGTTATATTGGGGTCATGATTGATGACTTGGTGACCAAGGGAACCATTGAACCCTACCGTCTCTTGACCAGTCGTGCTGAATACCGTCTCATTCTCCGCCATGACAATGCTGATATGCGTTTGACTGAGATGGGACGTGAGATTGGTCTTGTGGATGATGAACGCTGGGCTCGCTTTGAAATCAAGAAAAATCAATTTGACAATGAGATGAAGCGCCTAGATAGCATCAAACTCAAGCCAGTCAAGGAAACAAATGCCAAGGTTGAGGAGATGGGCTTTAAACCGTTGACCGATGCAGTGACAGCCAAGGAATTCCTTCGCCGTCCAGAAGTGTCTTACCAAGATGTGGTGGCCTTCATCGGACCAGCAGCAGAGGACTTGGATGACAAGATTATCGAATTGATTGAAACAGAAATCAAGTACGAAGGCTATATTTCCAAAGCCATGGATCAGGTAGCCAAGATGAAACGCATGGAAGAAAAACGCATTCCAGCCAATATTGACTGGGATGACATTGACTCTATCGCAACGGAAGCTCGTCAGAAGTTCAAACTCATCAATCCAGAAACCATCGGCCAAGCCAGCCGTATTTCGGGAGTAAACCCAGCAGATATTTCTATTTTGATGGTGTATCTGGAAGGTAAAAATCGTAGTATTTCTAAAAATCAAGAAAAGAAAGCATAGAGAAAAACAGCTCCGAAAAATCGGGGCTGTTTTATGATTTATTCTTCATCTGGTGTGAGGATCATCGGGATAATAATCGGTTCACGTTCTGTATTTTCATAGAGGAAGGGGCGAATAGCGTTGACAATGGCACCGTTGACAGATTGCACGCTAGCATCCTTGTTTTTCAGTGCGATACGAATGGCATTGAAGAGGATACGCTGGCTTTGGCGAATCAAGTCGCCAGACTCTCTCATGTAGACAAAGCCTCGGCTGAGGATGTCAGGACCAGACAGAATCATCTGCGATTTGAAGTCAACAGTTGCGACTGCCAGAACGACACCGTCTTCAGATAGATCACGACGATCTTTAAGGACAGCAGCACCGATTTCACCGATACGATTGCCATCGACATAGATGTCTTGGGCGTTGAAATGACCTGCGATACGAGCTGAGTCAGCAGTAAGGGCAAGCACATCACCATTGCTCATGATAAAGATATTGTCCTTCTCAACACCAGTATCCACTGCTAGTCCAGCGTGGACTTTTTGCATGCGGTATTCACCATGGACAGGCATGAAGTATTTTGGCTTAATCAAGCGGAGCATAAGTTTTTGCTCTTGCTGGCCACCGTGTCCAGATGTATGGATATTGTTAACCTTACCGTGGATAACTTCGACACCAGCTTCAGAAATGATGTTAATCAGCTTGTTGACGCTAGTAGTGTTTCCAGGGATTGGACTAGAAGAGAAGATGACAGTATCACCGGGTTGGAGTTGTACCTGACGGTGGGTTCCGTTGGCGATACGAGAGAGGGCTGCCATCGGCTCGCCCTGACTACCTGTACAGAGGATGAGAACCTCGCCTGCAGGGTAGTCTTTGATTTCATTTGGCTCGATAAAGGTTCCCTTAGGAGCTTTGATGTAGCCAAGCTCGATTCCGTTGATAATGGCCTTTTCCATAGAACGACCAAAGACCGCAATCTTGCGTCCAGTCTTAACAGCAGCTTCTGTTGCTTGCTGGAGACGGAAGATATTTGAGGCAAAGGATGCAAAGATGATACGTCCTTCAATGCCTTGGATAATCTTCATGATGGACTGGCCAACGACTTTTTCAGAGTTGGTAAAGGTTGGCACTTCCGCATTTGTTGAGTCAGACAGAAGACAAAGCACACCTTCTTCACCAAGGGCTGCCATACGGTGTAAGTCTGCTGGTTCTCCAACTGGAGTAAAGTCAAACTTGAAGTCACCCGTACAAACGATTTTTCCTTGTGGAGTATGAATGACAATCCCCAAAGGTTCTGGAATAGAGTGAGTCGTTCTAAAGAAAGTTGCCTTGAGATTTTTAAAGGTCAACTCAGTGTTGTGGTTGATTTCGTAAAGTTTGGCATTGCGCAAGAGACCGTGTTCTTCGAGTTTTCCACGGATCAAAGCCAAGGCAAGTGGCCCAGCATAGATAGGGACATTTGCTTGCTTGAGCAGGAAAGGAATCCCACCGATGTGGTCCTCGTGTCCGTGTGTAATCAAAACAGCCTTGACGCGGTCGATATTGTCCACGATGTAAGAGTAATCAGGAATGACATAGTCGATACCAAGCAAGTCATCTTCTGGGAATTTAATCCCAGCATCGACGATAATAATCTCATCTTGGTATTCAATCCCGTATGTATTTTTCCCGATTTCTCCCAGACCACCGATGGCAAAAACGCCGACTTCTTCAGGTTTAAGAGTGTAGGCCATATTAGAACTCCGTAATTTCGAAGGCGCCAGTTTCTTTTTCGTAATCTAGCAATTTGTCAGACAAGAGTTCGATATACTCGATATTGTACTCTGGGCGATTTTCTTCGACAAGTTGGCGAGCAGCGATACGGCCCTCAAGTTCTGAGCTGGCATCGATGTCTAGGTAAAGTGCGCGTGTTGTTTCACGACGTGGGCTACGTTCTTTTGTTTCTTGATAAAAAACTTTGTAAATCATATAGTTCCTTTCTATTTACAGGTCAGCTTATTCCAAACTTTTAGCAGATATTTGCTTGATTTCATTCCATTTTTTGTCTAGATTGACCTTGATTCGTTACAATTATTTCAATTATACCACAAAATGAAAAATTAGTAAAAGACGGGAACGATAAAGTCATAGAGTCACTCGTTGGGAAGCGTTTGCAAAAATAAAGAAAATATGTTATCTTGATAACGGGAGTGGAATTTATCGCTTGTCACAATTCCCTATAGTTTATAAGTCAAGGAGGTTTCCCTATGTATAACTTATTTGCTTTTGCTATCGGAGTTCGCTTGGTGGCTTTTATTGTTTTTGTTGTTTGTGTTTATGCGGGGAATCTTCTATTTGCAAAGCTGGAACAACGACAAACCAAGTTCTTGTGGAAAATTATCTTTGTGACTCTCTACTCTCTTTTTCTCCTCCTCGTGACCTATGTCGTTTGGTTGGTATTTTACTTTGGATTAAATGCTTAGATGCCCTGCTCATGCTGGGGCATTTTTGTTTAGGGATAAAGAAAATTCCCATGTGCCAGCTTTTGTAGTATAATAGTAAGCAGACAAAAAGATAGGAATGTGTTATGAAAGTATTAGCTTTTGATACGTCTAGCAAGGCTCTTTCTCTCGCTATTTTAGAGGACAAGCAGGTTCTTGCCGAGACGACGATTAATATCAAGAAAAATCACAGTATTACCCTCATGCCTGCCATCGATTTTTTGATGGCAAGTTTAGACTGGACACCCAAGGATTTGGACAGAATCGTGGTGGCGGAAGGACCAGGTAGCTACACAGGTTTACGAATTGCGGTAGCAACTGCCAAGACTTTGGCTCATACCCTGAACATCGAGTTGGTTGGTATGTCTAGTCTCTTAGCTCTGGTGCCCTACCAGCAAGAAGGATTGTTCGTTCCCTTGATGGATGCGCGTCGCAACAATGTTTATGCAGGATTTTATGAAAATGCCAAACCTGTCATGCCAGAAGCACACTTGCCTTTTGAGCGAGTGATTGAGTTAATCAAGGGCGCTAGTCAGGTAACCTTTGTCGGAGAAGTTGGCCCCTTTGTGGAGCAGATTCAAGAACACTTACCAAGGACTAATTTCAAAGAAACCTTGCCAAATGCAGCTAATCTAGCACTTTTGGCTTGGGACAAGGAAGCAGACTCCTTGCATGATTTTGTGCCAAATTACCTCAAACGTGTTGAGGCTGAGGAAAACTGGCTTAAGAACCATACAGAGTCTGGTGAGTCTTACATTAAACGCCTATGATAGAGATTAAACGAATTCAAAGGCAACCCGACTTGGCTCAAGCCATCTACGCTGTTATGATAGCTGTTTACCCAGTCAGTCCTTGGACGCTGGAACAAATCCAAGCAGACCTGTCCCAAGATCAGACTTGGTATGCTCTGGCTTATGATGGGGAAGAAGTGATTGGCTTTCTAGCCGTGCAGGAGAATCTTTTTGAAGCAGAAGTCCTGCAAATTGCTGTTAAAGGAGCCTATCAGGGTCAGGGGATTGCCTCGGCCTTGTTTGCTCAATTGCCGACAGACAAGGAGATTTTCCTCGAAGTCAGAAAGTCAAATCAACGAGCGCAAGCATTTTACAAGAAAGAAAAGATGGCAGTCATCGCTGAGCGAAAGGCCTACTACCATGACCCAGTCGAGGATGCCATTATCATGAAGAGAGAAATAGATGAAGGATAGATATATTTTAGCATTTGAGACATCCTGTGATGAGACCAGTGTCGCCGTCTTGAAAAACGACGATGAGCTCTTGTCCAATGTCATTGCTAGTCAAATTGAGAGTCACAAACGTTTTGGGGGCGTAGTGCCCGAAGTAGCC
This sequence comes from Streptococcus mitis, assembly GCA_963515655.1. Classification (GTDB taxonomy): domain Bacteria; phylum Bacillota; class Bacilli; order Lactobacillales; family Streptococcaceae; genus Streptococcus; species Streptococcus mitis_DP. The sequence goes on along the minus strand of CAUPZW010000006.1, from coordinate 41,906 downwards.
AGTCGTCACCATGTTGAGGTCATTACAGCCTGTATTGAGGAGGCTCTGGCAGAAGCAGGGATTACCGAAGACGATGTGACAGCTGTTGCAGTCACCTATGGGCCAGGATTAGTTGGAGCCTTACTAGTTGGTTTGTCATCTGCCAAGGCCTTTGCTTGGGCACATGGACTTCCGCTGATTCCCGTTAACCACATGGCTGGTCACCTTATGGCAGCTCAGAGCGTGGAGCCTTTGGAGTTTCCCTTGCTAGCCCTCTTGGTCAGCGGTGGACACACAGAGTTGGTCTATGTTTCTGAGGCTGGTGACTACAAGATTGTTGGAGAAACGCGAGATGACGCGGTTGGTGAGGCCTATGATAAGGTCGGCCGTGTCATGGGCTTGACCTATCCTGCCGGTCGTGAGATTGACGAGCTAGCTCATCAGGGACAGGATATTTATGATTTCCCTCGTGCCATGATTAAGGAAGATAATCTGGAGTTCTCATTCTCAGGTTTGAAATCTGCCTTTATCAATCTTCACCATAATGCCGAGCAAAAGGGAGAAAGCTTGTCTACAGCGGACTTGTGTGCATCCTTCCAAGCAGCAGTTATGGATATTCTCATGGCAAAAACCAAGAAGGCTTTGGAGAAATACCCTGTTAAAACCCTTGTCGTGGCAGGTGGTGTGGCAGCCAATAAAGGTCTCAGAGAACGCCTAGCGGCCGAAATCACAGATGTCAAGGTCATCATCCCCCCTCTGCGTCTCTGTGGAGACAATGCAGGCATGATTGCCTATGCCAGCGTCAGCGAGTGGAACAAAGAAAACTTTGCAAGCTTAGACCTCAATGCCAAACCAAGCCTCGCTTTTGATACCATAGAATAAAGAGTCAGCTTAAAGCTGGCTTTTTCACTCGATAAAGTGTCAGAATATTTTGACAAATAATTGTAAATAATGATATACTATATAAAAAATAGGAGGTGGCCAGATGATTGAGAGAATGGAATTGGGAGAATTTTACAAGGAATTGCGCTTGGCTAGAAAGCTAAAACAGTCAGATGTGGCTTGTGCTGGACTAACAGCCTCTCAGTTGTCCAAGTTTGAACTAGGGCAGTCTATGCTGTCTGCAGATAAGTTGATTCTAGCTATCCAAGGTATAAATGTGACCTTTGATGAGTTTGGGCACAAGCTCAACAACTATCAAGAATCCCCACATATGCGAATTGGTAGAAGGGTTGTGGATCGCTTTGCCCATCAAGATATTGCTGGTTTAGAGCAACTGTTGGAGGAAGTCGAGCAAGAACAGATGGCGCAGACCTATCGTCGTTTGAATGCTATTGTGATTAAAGATGCTATCCATTCCTTAGATAAAAACTATCCGCTAGCAGAGGAGGATAGCGAGTTTTTAACTACCTACCTCTACGCTATTGAGTCTTGGACCTGGTTTGAACTCTATCTTTTTTGCAATACTATGCCCTTCCTGAGCAATCAAGATCTGATTTTTTTATCAACCTCTTTGCTTGAAAAGTCCAAAGAATTTAAAGAGTTGGTACATAATCGATTGTATATGAAGCAAGGACTCTTAAATATCTTATCAGAACTCATGGAGCGCAAACTTTTCTCCTATATTCCAATCTTTGAAGCCGAGTTGGAGAGCATGCTGCGCCCGTATGATGTTTTTGAAAAAGTATTGTGGCAATTTTTAAAGAAAATGAATATTTTCCTTCAAACCAAAGGAAGCAATCAAAAAGAGATTGAACACTTTATCCAATCTCTGCAAGTATTAGAAAATCCACAATTGATAGCCCTCTTCGAATTGCGTTTTCAGCAATACAAAGAACTTATCGATTGATTAGAAACGGGAAGACGATAACCCACTCCGAAATAAGCAGGAGTATCAGTTGGATTTTTCTTTTCTTCATCATTATATCCCTCCTTGTTAGTAATAACTTTATTATACCAGTGAAATAATCAAATCTACTAAAATCGCAAATGTGAAATTTCTATAAGAAAAAATATCAAATATGCGATTTTCTAAAATACGCCAATTTTCGTGTTATACTGTCCTTGTAAAGTACTTGAAGCAAATCCTAGGTCGCATAAGTGGTTTACAAAGAAAAATAATCAAAGGAGAAAAGAAATGCATAATCTAATGGAACTTGAATTGTTACCTGAAGAGCCAGTAATTACTGTATCACACGAAGTTTGTAAGTGGACGTGCTCATTTACTGCTCTTTAAGAATAACTGGTTAAAATTAAGGATAGTTGATTAATAATTAACTATCCTTAATTTCATTTCAGAGATAATGTATTTATTATATTTATGGATAGATTACAAATAATGCTGAATAAAATACAAGTTGATACTTACCATAAAAATGGATGGTTATTTGTGAAGTATAGTAACAATAAACTTACACAGGGATGGAAACTTCATGTAAGCAGTCAACTAAAAGACGCTTGTAATATTTTTTATATTGTTTCACAAGAGCTGGAAAAGGAAAGATGTAACTACAAAGTTCTAGATTGTTTGGATGAGTTAAAAAAATTAAATTCTGCTAGGGAAGTTTCTCCTACTGCAAATAAGTTTATCACTATATATCCGTCCAGTAGGAAGCAGGCAAAACGAATAATATTAAATCTAAAAGAAAAGTTAGAAAAGTATAAAGCTCCAAGGATTTTATCAGATTTTCAATGTGGTGAGCATTCTCCAATACATTATAGATATGGGGCGTTTAAAGCAATTAAAAATTACAATTTTTCTGAAAATAAAATTGTCTACATGATGAAAAATAGTAGAGGAGAATTAGTAGAAGATCTGAGATTAAGTCATCCGTATTTGCCAGAAGGGGTTAAGGATTTATTTACTGATATGGAAAAAAATAAATTATTTAAACCCTCCCCGGAAATCCCAGAGAATCACCCTTTAAATCACTATAATATCGAGTGTATTCTAAAAAAATCCAATAGAGGAAATGTTTACAGAGCTATAGAAAAAAGTAGTAATCAGAAAGTGATAATAAAACACGCACGGCCATATATTTATAGTTGGAATGATGGTTTCACTGCAATTGATGAATTAAAGAGTGAAGCAGCAAATTTAAAAGTATTTCAGGACAAGCCCTATACAACAGATTTAATTGAAGAGTTTTATGTCAATGAAGATTACTTTGTAGTACAAAAGTTTATACCAGGATATAATTTTTTTGATTTAAAAAATATTGATATAGAAAAAAATGTAATCATTAATAATATAATTGATATTATTAATGATATTCATGCTGAGGGATATTTAGCAGTGGATATTTCTCCAACAAACTTTATATTGGATGATTTTGGTAGTGTTAGGTTAATAGACTTAGAAAATTTTACAAACAAAAATAATACTGTTAGAAGAGCTGCTACAAAATTCATGATAAATACTGATTGTTCCTCAAAAATCTGTAGCATTCAACAGGATTATTTTGCACTTGCAATGTTGAGTTTTGCCATTATGCGCGAGCATGTTTTAATATTTGAAGGAGAGGACGTCTTATTAAATATAACTGCTTTAGATAAAATCAAGTCTTGTATGTATATTGAGAAAGAAATTGGAAACATAACTAAATCTCAATTTAATTGGTTGATGTATTTATTGAATTTAAGTGAGCAAGAGAAGTTAGACCAGTTCGAGAAGATAAAGTTTATAAACGATTTTGAAGATAAAAATATAGAATTTCATTTAAAGAAAATTAATTCCTCATTCGATTTTCAAATTGAAAATGAAACGCTTATTAACTATCTTCTTTCATTAAAAATGAATAGAGAAAGCAGGATACTAAATTCAAATGAATTTGGAGAATTTGTTAGTCCAGTATCGTTTCAACATGGCTTATCAGGATATTTGTTTTACTTATCACACATGAGAGACATTTCTGATAATGGTAGAATTATTGAGTGGCTTATCTCTGAAGGAAATCAAAATAAAGGAAATGTGTATTTAAATGGTTGTTCAATTTTATTTGGTTCTTCCGGATATCTTTGGGTATTATTAGAGTTCTATAAAAAATTTGCCGGCAACAATCCAAGTAGAGAATTGATTATAGATAAAATTAGAGATATTTATAAAGACTTGATAAGTAGTTATGAAAAAGTTGAAGTATTTGACTTTGCTTTAGGAAAGTCAGGTGTTTTATTGAGTCTTATGAAATACTGTATAAATTTCAATGATGTCGATAGTATGAAATTTATTAGAGAAAAAATAGAGGAGTTATATTTATATTTTGTAGATGAGATACAAAATGTTAATAGTTTAAAAGAATGTAATTTTGCACATGGTTTATCTGGGATTGCATATGTAATTTCAATTTATAATTCGGAATTTGAATTTAAGGTAGCTTACGAAAATAGTATTAATTTATTCAATAATCTGTTAGAAAATTTGTTAGAAGATGAATATAGTAGACTAAATGAAACTCCTACAAATTTAGAACTATCTTGGTGCGAAGGGACTTCAGGAATTTTACTTTATTTTGAATTATTATACAGAAAAAGGTATTCAAAAATAATTTCAAGGTTTCAACAACTTGCTTTCAAATTTAATCTTATTCAGTCAAGTTGTTATTGTCATGGTTTATCCAGTTTGTTGCAAACTCTAAACTATCAGGATAATTTAAATTTACGTGAGAATGTGATAGAGATTTTATTAAGTAGATCCAAAAGAGATAAAAATGGTATTTTGGTATTTGAATGTGAAGAAAGTTCAGATACATTATTTGATTTTGGTATCGGAAATCTAGGAATTTATTGGTCTATCCTTGGGGAAAGATTCCCATTTGAACTTAAAAGGAGTTGTGATGAAAGTATTTCTTCAAAATAGAGATTTTAGGCAATTAACCATCAACCAATGGATTTCAACGGTTGGGGATACGATTTTTTATCTGGCCTTTTTGAATTATGTGGCAGATGCCTCTTTTGCCCTTTTGGCGATTTTACTCATCACGATTTCAGAAACCCTTCCTCAAGTTCTACAAATCTTTCTGGGAGTTTTGGCGGATTTTCAACATCATCGTGTCTTGAAATACACAGTCATTAGTTTTGCAAAATTTTTGCTTTACTCTATAGTATCCTTATCGCTTTCAGGGCAGTCCTTTTCCTTGCTATTAGTAGCATTTATTTGTCTGATCAACCTCTTGTCTGACACATTGAGTTATTTTTCAGGCGCCATGCTGACTCCGATTTTCATTAGAATTATTGGGCAAGACCATCTGGCAGAAGCTATTGGGTTTAAACAATCAACTGTTAGTTTAGTGAAAACAATCAGTAATATTCTAGGAGGAGTCTTACTAGGTATTCTATCTATCCAGTTTATTTCCTTACTGAACGCTCTTACCTTTTTAATCGCATTTTTAGGTATCCTTTTCATAAAAACTGACCTCTTGAAAGTAGAAAAAACGATTAGCTATCAAGAAGGACTCTCTGTAAAATCCTTTTGCCAGCATTTGCTCCAATCATCGAAATTGATATGGAAGATGAATCAGGTACTCTTAGTTTTGTTTATTATCTCTATTAGTCAAGCAGTGATAAATGTTACAGTTCCTGTCTCTACTCTGTTTTTGAGGAATCAGCCCTTTTTGAATTTACAAACAGGTCAATCTCTTGCCTTGTTATCCACTCTTGAATTAGCAGCCCTTATTGTCGGAAGTCTTGTGAGTGGCTATCTGAAAAATACGATTTCTATAAAAGCAGCTCTATATGCCTCGCTTATTATCCAAGTACTCCTTCTAGTTGGATTTGCAACAGTTCGTTTCGACTGGCTTCTCATCTTTAGTGCCTTGGATGCCTTTTTCGCAGGTGTTCTCTCTCCTCGATTACAGGAACTCGTTTTTAAACAAATACCTGAGGAGTCAATGGGAGCAGTTCAATCCTCTATCGGCGCTATCACGGTTGTTTTACCTAGCTTATTTACAATAGCTTTGGTAACCATTGCTACTAGCTTTGGAACTCTGGCAGTTAGCTTTGTTTTATTGCTATTTCTTCTAGTTGCCTTTTTCATGCTCCTGAATATCCATGAAAGTATTTAGCGGAGAATTTATATAATATATGTTTGAGACTGGATTACCAGTCTTTTTATGATGGTCAAAATCAGCAGACTTTTTTCTCTTTCCTGAATGTGTTATAATAGTCCATGCTGTGGCTGGAACTGATTCAGCCCATTTATTAAGACAATATGAGGAGAAAGATGAAAGAAAAAGGATTTTGGGAGGGGGCGCAGGCAGCTATGCCAACGGCCCTTGGTTATGTCAGTATCGGGCTGGCCTGTGGAATTATCGGTGCGCCCTATGTGACGCCTGTTGAGATGGGCTTGATGAGCCTCTTTGTTTACGCTGGGAGTGCCCAGTTTGCCATGTTGGCACTGATTGCGGTTCAAGCTCCTGTGGCAGCTATTGCTATGACGGTCTTTTTGATTAATTTGCGTCTCTTTTTGTTGAGTTTGCATGCGTCAACCTATTTCCGTCATACCAGTCTTTGGCACAATATCGGTATGTCTAGTATCTTGACGGATGAGACTTATGGCGTTTTGATGGGCGAATTGGCCCATGCAGACAAGGTCAATCCTATGTGGATGCACGGAAACAATCTCAACAGCTATGTGGCTTGGTTTGTGGGAACAGTTGTCGGAACGGCTCTGGGTGGCCTGCTGCCAAATCCAGAAATCTTTGGTTTAGATTTTGCCCTGGTTGGGATGTTCATCGGAATTTTTGCTTCGCAATTCCAGATTATGCAAAGACGGATTCCTGTCCGCAATCTGCTCATTATCCTAGCAGTTGTTGCGGTTTCCTTCTTTTTGCTCTTGACAGTGGTGTCTCAGTCGCTAGCTGTTCTGTTTGCGACGCTACTTGGTTGTACAATGGGGGTGGTTTTAGATGGTCAGTAAGTATCTTTTATTAGCAGTTATTTTCTCTGGCTTGGTGACCTGGATTCCCCGTATGATTCCCTTCATCTTGGTCAAGTATAAGGGGTTGCCTGCAATCGTTGAGCGTTTTTTGAAGTTCTTGCCCGTTTCTATTATCTTTGCCTTGATTCTTTCAAGCGTAGTGACAGGCAAGGTTGGCAGCCTTCCTCAAATCAAATGGCTGGACTTCTTAGCAGTATTTCCGACGGCTTGGATAGCCTTTCGCTACCGTAATCTAGTCGGAACGGTTCTCTTCGGAGTAGTCTTGATTGCCATCTTGCGTTTGGTCTTTTAAATTACCCATAAAGAAAACTTATCACAGAGATAGATATCATATAATGGCGTAAATGCTCTTTTTCTGTTAAGATTATAAGGTATTCTATTTTGGAGGAAATGACATGAAAAAAATCGTTAAATACTCATCTCTTGCTGCCTTAGGGCTTGTTGCTGCAGGTGTGCTAGCAGCTTGCTCAGGTGGTGCGAAGAAAGAAGGAGAAGCAACTAGCAAGAAAGAAATTATCGTTGCAACCAATGCTTCACCAAAACCATTCAACTATGAAGAAAATGGTGAATTGACTGGTTACGAAATTGAAGTGGTTCGCGCTATCTTTAAAGACTCTGACAAGTATGATGTCAAGTTTGAGAAGACAGAGTGGTCAGGTGTCTTTGCGGGTCTTGACGCTGACCGTTACCAAATGGCCGTTAACAACATCAGCTACACCAAAGAACGTGCTGAAAAATACCTTTACGCAGCCCCAACTGCTAAAAACCCTAACGTTCTTGTAGTGAAAAAAGATGACTCTAGCATCAAGTCTCTTGATGATATCGGTGGAAAATCAACAGAAGTTGTTCAAGGTACAACATCAGCTAAACAGTTGGAAGACTACAACAAACAACACTCAGATAATCCAACTGTCCTTAACTATACTAGAGCTGACTTCCAACAAATTATGGGACGCTTGAGCGATGGCCAGTTTGACTACAAGATTTTTGATAAAATCGGTGTTGAAACAGTTATCAAGAACCAAGGTTTGGACAACTTGAAAGTCATTGAACTTCCAAGCGACCAACAACCTTACGTTTACCCACTTCTTGCTAAAGGTCAAGATGAATTGAAAACATTTGTAGACAAACGTATCCAAGAACTCTACAAAGACGGAACTCTTGAAAAATTGTCTAAACAATTCTTCGGAGACACTTACCTACCAGCAGAAGCTGATATTAAATAATTTCTTGAAATCATCCATTCTGAATAAGATGGGTGATTTCTCAGTTTTTAGGGATATAGCTTTAAACTATATATCTGACTATCTAATAACAATTTGTGAAATCAAACAAATTGTGAGATACTAGTACGGTATTATTTTTAAGGAGAAAGAATCATGAAAATCAAAAAATGGCTTGGTGTAGCAGCCCTTGCTACAGTCGCAGGTTTGGCTCTTGCAGCTTGCGGAAACTCAGAAAAGAAAGCAGACAATGCAACAACTATCAAAATCGCAACTGTTAACCGTAGCGGTTCTGAAGAAAAACGTTGGGACAAAATCCAAGAATTGGTTAAAAAAGACGGAATCACTTTGGAATTTACAGAGTTCACAGACTACTCACAACCAAACAAGGCAACTGCTGATGGCGAAGTAGACTTGAACGCTTTCCAACACTATAACTTCTTGAACAACTGGAACAAAGAAAACGGGAAAGACCTTGTAGCGATTGCAGATACTTACATCTCTCCAATCCGCCTTTACTCAGGTTTGAATGGAAGTGACAACAAGTACACTAAAGTAGAAGAAATTCCAGCAAACGGAGAAATTGCTGTACCGAACGATGCTACAAACGAAAGCCGTGCGCTTTACTTGCTTCAATCAGCTGGCTTGATTAAATTGGATGTTTCTGGAACTGCTCTTGCAACAGTTGCTAACATCAAAGAAAATCCAAAGAACTTGAAAATCACTGAATTGGACGCTAGCCAAACAGCTCGTTCATTGTCATCAGTTGACGCTGCCGTTGTAAACAATACCTTCGTTACAGAAGCAAAATTGGACTACAAGAAAGCACTTTTCAAAGAACAAGCTGATGAAAACTCAAAACAATGGTACAACATCATCGTTGCGAAAAAAGATTGGGAATCATCACCAAAAGCTGATGCTATCAAGAAAGTTGTCGCAGCTTACCACACAGATGACGTGAAAAAAGTTATCGAAGAAACATCAGACGGTTTGGATCAACCAGTTTGGTAATAAGAAACAGGGAGGTGGGAGAGAAAATTCCACCTCTTGCTTTTGTATAGAGCATGGATTGTCAGGAAGAGTAGTTCATAGAAAGGTAGAGAGAATATGGTTTTTCCTAGTGAACAAGAACAGATTGAAAAATTTGAAAAGGATCATGTAGCCCAGCATTATTTTGAGGTTTTGCGTACTTTGATTTCTAAGAAATCAGTCTTTGCCCAGCAGGTTGGACTTAAGGAAGTCGCAAACTATCTGGGTGAGATTTTCAAACGTGTTGGGGCTGAAGTGGAGATTGATGAGACTTATACGGCGCCCTTTGTCATGGCGCATTTCAAGAGTTCGCGTCCAGATGCCAAAACCTTGATTTTCTATAACCACTATGACACTGTGCCAGCGGACGGAGATCAGGTGTGGACGGAGGATCCCTTTACGCTTTCGGTCCGCAACGGCTTTATGTATGGGCGTGGAGTTGATGACGACAAGGGTCATATCACGGCTCGTTTGAGTGCTTTGAGAAAATATATGCAGCACCATGATGATTTGCCCGTCAATATCAGTTTTATAATGGAGGGAGCGGAGGAATCGGCCTCGACAGACCTAGATAAGTATCTAGAAAAACATGCAGATAAACTCCGTGGAGCGGATTTGTTGGTCTGGGAACAAGGAACCAAAAATGCCTTGGAACAGCTAGAAATTTCTGGTGGAAATAAGGGGATTGTGACCTTTGATGCCAAGGTAAAAAGCGCTGATGTGGATATCCATTCTAGTTATGGTGGGGTTGTAGAATCAGCTCCTTGGTACCTACTTCAAGCTCTACAGTCTCTTCGTGCAGCAGATGGCCGTATCTTGGTTGAAGGCTTGTACGAAGAGGTACAAAAGCCAAATGAACGTGAATTGGCTTTGGTGGATACCTACGCTCAACGAAATCCAGGGGAAATCAGCCAGATTTATGGTTTGGAACTGCCTCTCTTACAAGAGGAGCGTGCAGCCTTTCTAAAACGTTTCTTTTTTGAACCAGCCCTTAATATCGAAGGGATTCAGTCAGGTTATCAAGGGCAAGGAGTTAAAACGATTTTGCCAGCAGAAGCCAGCGCTAAGCTAGAAGTTCGTTTGGTTCCTGGTCTAGAACCGCATGATGTTCTGGAAAAAATTCGGAAACAGCTAGACAAAAATGGCTTTGATAAGGTAGAATTATACTATACCTTGGGAGAGATGAGCTATCGAAGCGATATGAGCGCACCAGCCATTCTCAATGTGATCGAGTTGGCCAAGAAATTCTATCCACAGGGCGTCTCAGTCTTGCCGACGACAGCGGGGACAGGGCCTATGCATACGGTCTTTGATGCCCTAGAGGTGCCAATGGTGGCCTTCGGTCTAGGAAATGCCAACAGCCGAGACCACGGTGGAGATGAGAACGTGCGAATCGCCGATTACTACACCCATATTGAATTAGTAGAGGAGCTGATTAGAAGCTATGAGTAGAGATATTATCAAGTTAGATCAGATCGATGTGACTTTTCACCAAAAGAAGAGAACCATCACAGCGGTCAAGGATGTGACCATTCACATCCAAGAAGGGGATATCTACGGAATCGTTGGATATTCTGGAGCAGGGAAATCAACCCTTGTACGGGTGATTAACCTCTTGCAAAAACCATCTGCAGGGAAAATTACCATTGACGACGATGTGATTTTTGATGGTAAGGTCACCTTGACGGCAGAGCAGTTGCGTCGTAAACGTCAAGATATCGGGATGATTTTCCAGCATTTTAACCTGATGAGTCAAAAGACAGCAGAGGAGAATGTAGCCTTTGCCCTCAAACACTCTGGACTCAGCAAGGAAGAAAAGAAGGCTAAAGTAGCTAAGTTGTTGGACTTGGTTGGCCTGGCAGACCGTGCTGAAAACTACCCTTCACAACTATCTGGAGGGCAAAAACAGCGTGTGGCCATTGCGCGTGCCTTGGCAAATGATCCAAAAATCTTGATTTCAGATGAGTCAACTTCTGCCCTTGACCCTAAGACAACCAAGCAGATTTTGGCCTTGTTGCAAGATTTGAACCAAAAATTAGGCTTGACTGTTGTCTTGATTACGCATGAAATGCAGATTGTCAAAGACATTGCCAATCGTGTGGCGGTTATGCAGGACGGGCATTTGATTGAAGAGGGGAGTGTTCTTGAAATCTTCTCAGACCCTAAACAACCTTTGACTCAAGACTTTATCTCAACAGCTACAGGTATTGATGAAGCCATGGTTAAGATTGAGAAGCAAGAAATCGTGGAACACTTGTCTGAAAACAGCCTTTTGGTGCAGCTCAAGTATGCAGGGGCTTCAACAGACGAGCCGCTTTTGAATGAATTGTACAAGCGTTACCAAGTAACGGCTAATATCCTCTATGGAAATATCGAAATTCTCGATGGTACTCCTGTTGGAGAATTGGTGGTGGTCTTGTCAGGTGAAAAAGCAGCGCTAGCAGGTGCCCAAGAAGCCATTCGTCAAGCAGGCGTACAGCTAAAAGTATTGAAGGGAGGACAGTAAGATGGAATCATTGATTCAAACCTATTTGCCAAATGTCTATAAAATGGGCTGGGCTGGTCAGGCTGGCTGGGGAACAGCCATCTACCTAACTCTTTATATGACAGTTCTTTCCTTCATTATCGGAGGGTTCTTGGGGCTGGTGGCAGGTCTCTTCCTTGTCTTGACAGCGCCAGGTGGTGTTTTAGAAAATAAAGCCGTTTTCTGGATTTTAGACAAGATTACTTCCATTTTCCGTGCGGTTCCATTTATCATTCTCTTGGCAGTCTTGTCACCCTTCTCTCATCTAATCGTAGGAACAAGCATTGGTCCAAATGCGGCTATCGTACCGCTATCTTTTGCAGTTTTTGCCTTCTTTGCCCGTCAAGTACAGGTGGTATTGGCTGAGCTAGATGGTGGTGTCATTGAGGCGGCTCAAGCTAGCGGAGCGACATTCTGGGATATCGTAGGTGTTTACCTATCAGAAGGCCTTCCAGATTTGATCCGTGTAACGACTGTAACCTTGATTTCACTAGTCGGTGAAACAGCCATGGCGGGAGCGGTCGGAGCAGGTGGTATCGGTAACGTAGCCATCGCTTATGGATTTAACCGCTACAATCACGATGTAACCATCTTGGCAACCATCATTATCATTTTGATTATCTTTACGATTCAGTTCTTGGGAGACTTCTTGACCAAGAAATTAAGTCATAAATAAAAAAGAGCCGTGTGGCTCTTTTTTAGTAATCAGATTTTTTGTGCCAATTTTTTACTCAAGGCTTGTCCAATCAAAGCACCCACTAGGGCTCCGATGACAATACTTGCGATAAATAGAAGGACGGTTCCAGGGTTTGGTGCGACCATGATACGGTCGATATATTCTTGCGATTTTCCTCTTGCCAGAAGGGTAGCCATATAGGCTTTGGGAGTAATCCACATAAGCAAGATTGGTCCTGATGTGCTAAAGGCAAAAATAAGGAAAGAAAGGAGGTTCTTTGTTTGGTCCTTGTATTTTCCGAGGTTAGCTACTCCATCTGCTAGGAGGCCACAGATAATTCCAGGAAGGAAGGCACCAGCACCGTGTTTAGTTCCCAAGAAAAAGAGGGCCATGACAAGGCCGATAGTGGTAATGGCTCCAAATCGCGGAACTTTTGCGACTAGGATCATATAGACGCTGCCGCCTACAAGGCCAGTAAAGGCAGGTGCATAAAACATGTTTCCAGTTTGGTCAAAGAGATTGCCCAAAAGAACACCAATCCCCATGCAGAGGAAGTAAAGAACTGCAAAAAGCAGTGTAGTTAAGATAGATTTTTTCATGAATTGTCTCCTGATAATTTTCTCACAATTCTCATTGTACCACGGTTTGGTGGGATTGTAAATGGATAGTCTATGTGTTTGAAAACGCTTGAAATATGCTATAATAGTTTCAGAGTTATTTTTAGGAGGATATCATGGGGAGATTTTTAGACTTTGTCTTTAATCGTTTCTTTTTAGGGATGATTGCGACAGCCTTCTTTTGGCTATTAACATTGGCAGGAGGGATTATTCTTGGTCTAGCGCCGGCTAGTGCCACCTTGATGAGCCTATATGCAGAACATGGTTATAGCTTTCGAGAATACAGTTTGAAGGAGGCTTGGTCTCTTTACAAGCAAAATTTTGTATCAAGCAACCTGATTTTCTATAGCTTTCTAGGAGTGGATCTAGTTTTGGTTTATGGCTTGTACCTCTTGGTGCAATTGCCTCATCAGACTATTATTCATTTGATTGCGACCTTTTTGAATGTTCTAGTGGTAGTCCTGCTGTTTTTGGCCTATACAGTGTCTTTGAAATTACAAGTTTATTTTGACTTGTCTTATCGAAATAGTCTCAAACTATCCTTGATTGGTATCTTTATGAGCCTAGCAGCTGTGGTCAAGGTTCTTCTTGGGACAGTGCTACTTGTGGCAATTGGTTATTATATGCCTGCTCTTCTCTTCTTTGTAGGAATTGGGATGTGGCATTTCTTTATCAGTGATATGTTGGAACCGGTCTATGAAAGCATCCATGAAAAATTGGCGACAAAATAGAATGAAGCAGTTTTGGCTACATACGCTTCTGCGAACCTACAGTTTAGTTATGATCATTATTATTGCCAGTTTTGCAATCTTACTTTCTTACGCTGACTGGGATTCACGGGAAAAGGAAGCTCAAAGAGTAGCCCAGCGTGTAACTACTCGAACAGTCGAAGAGGTGGAATATTATTATCGCGAGTCAGCCCAGCTAGCGCAAGATTTAGTAGCCAATCAAGACAGGATACAAGGGGTTTATAAGTACTTTAGTCTATCAACATCTGAGTATTTTTATTGGCTGTTGGAGCATCAAGCAGCTTCATCAACTTCTATTTCTCTGTATGAAAATATCGATGATCTGTATGTTCAGAATGACTATATAACGGGTGTTGCAATCGCCTTGCAGGACTTTAAAGAAGTTTATGTTTCGAGCAGAAATGAGAGAGGTGGTCATACGGTACTTGCGGAAGGCTTTAAACCAGAGGCCAATAGTTTTGGAGTGCCTATTTTAGATCCAGCGACGGATCAATCGATAGGTGTTGTTTATATCTCCTTGGATCCAGAAATCTTATACCATGCTGTGGACAATACCCGAGGTCATATCCCGATGGCTGTGACTGTGACATCGCCTTTTGATACGGAGATTTTTCATATTGGTGAGAGGGTCAATAGGGAGCATGAGAACTGGTTTGTTGGTGTGACCTCTCATGGCTATCAGGTTCAGGTGGCAGTTCCCAAAAACTTTGTTTTACAAGGAACAGTGACTAGCTCTGCTTTGATTGTGGGCTTGAGCCTTCTTTTTATTGTTATTCTTTATCTGACTTTGAGGCAGACCTTTGCTAATTACCAAAAGCAGGTAGTGGATTTGGTGGATTCCATCCAAGCTATTGCTCAAGGGGAAGAAGGTCTTCGCATTGATACGCTTGAAAAGGATCAGGAATTGCTCCTAATCGCGGAGACGACCAATGATATGTTGGATCGATTGGAAAAGAATATCCATGATATTTACCAGTTAGAGCTTAGTCAAAAAGATGCCAATATGCGAGCCCTGCAGGCGCAAATCAATCCTCATTTTATGTATAATACGCTGGAATTCTTGCGTATGTATGCAGTCATGCAAAGTCAAGACGAGTTGGCGGATATCATTTATGAATTCAGTAGTCTCTTGCGTAACAATATTTCCGACGAAAGAGAAACTCTTCTCAAACAGGAATTAGAATTTTGCCGTAAATATAGCTATCTCTGCATGGTTCGCTATCCTAAATCTATTGCCTATGGTTTCAAGATAGACCCAGAACTAGAGAATATGAAGATTCCCAAATTTACCTTGCAACCGCTGGTAGAAAATTATTTCGCTCATGGTGTTGACCACAGACGGACAGATAATGTGATTAGCATTAAAGCTCTTAAACGAGATGGTTTTGTGGAAATTTTAGTGGTCGATAATGGCCGTGGAATATCGGTTGAAAAACTGGCAAGTATTCGAGAAAAATTAAGGCAGAGACATTTTGAACACCAAGTCAGCTACAGTGATCAAAAGCAGTCTATCGGGATTGTCAATGTCCATGAGCGTTTTGTGCTCTATTTTGGGGATCGCTATGCTATTACTATAGATTCTGCAGAGCAAGTAGGTGTTCAGTATCGTATTACAATTCAAGATGAGTAGAAAGGGAGAAAATGTATAAAGTATTATTAGTAGATGATGAGTACATGGTGACAGAAGGTCTGAAACGTTTGATTCCCTTTGATAAGTGGAATATGGAGGTTGTCGCAACAGCCAGTCATGCCGATGAAGCTCTAGAATATGTTCAGGAAAATCCTATCGATATCATCATTTCCGATGTCAATATGCCCGACAAAACAGGACTTGACATGATTCGGGAAATGAAAGAGATCTTACCAGATGCTGCCTATATCTTGCTCTCAGGTTATCAGGAGTTTGATTATGTCAAAAGAGCAATGAACCTTAGTGTGGTGGACTATCTGGTCAAACCTGTTGATAAGGTAGAGTTGGGAAATCTGCTGGAGAAGATTGCAGGTCAGCTCGGCGAGAGAGGAAAGAAAAGTCAGACCCTCAGTCAAGATTTAGATGAGGCTGGATTTGTTAGTTATTTAGGGGATAAGGAGAATTGGTGGATAGGCCTATCCAAGGAAAAACAAGGCTCTTTCACCATTCCCTACTATGTCTTGGGTCAAGACTGGCAGATTTTCATTTCTGATCAACCCCTAGATGGTTTAGTCGTTACTCCCTTTGAAGCTCCCTATCAAGAACACTTTGAACGCTGGAAGCTGAATGCTGAGAAAGCCCTCTTTTACGGCTCTGTAAATTTAAAACAGTCTGAGAGTCTCTTTGCCTATTACGAACCGATTTATAGGGTTATCATTCAGGGGGATCTCAACCAAATCGTAGAAGAGTTGAACCTCTTGGAGAAGGTAGTTCTTGAAAATACACCTCGTGTTCCGATTACCAAGCAGCTTTTTATCCAATTTGTCATGGATGTCTTTCACTTGTTTGAACATCTAAAAGCTGATGATTTAACGGATATTGTCAAAACGATTCATGCTATTCAATCCTTTGATGAATTGGTTCCTTATATTAAGGAAACTCTGACCCGCTTTTTTGGGCAATATCGAATGAATGAAAATGTGGTTAGTGTGCTAGAAGTCATTGGGCGTGATTATCAGAAAGAACTTTCGCTCAAGGATATCAGTAAGGATCTCTTTATCAATCCTGTTTATCTGGGGCAGTTGATTAAGCGAGAAACCAATTCGACCTTCGCAGAATTACTAAACAAACAACGCATTAAGGCTGCCCAACAGCTCTTGCTTTCGACTAGTGACAGTATCGAAGATATTTGTTATGCTGTTGGTTACAGTAACGTGGGATATTTCTATAAAGTGTTCCGAAAATTGTGCGGAAAATCGCCAAAAGCCTACCGAAAACAGGTAGAAACTATACTATAAGATTTGTATTCCCTTACAAAAGGTGCTATAATATCAATAATAATATCAGGAGGTTCTATCATGAAAAAGAAACCGATTTATCTATGGGTCTTGCTAATCTTGTCTGCTCTTATTTCAGCTATGTCTCTGTTTGGAATGTTGAGTCCCTTGCCTAGTAAAGAAGCCCTTCGTGCCGCTCAGAAACAAGTTGCAGGGGTCAGTGCTCAGCAATTAGAAGACAACATCAATTACACCTATAGAGTAGCAGAATCAACTCATTCTATTTTTAATATGGCCTTGATTGTGCTATCTGCTATTTTAGTGGTAGTAGCGATTGTATTCCTTATTCGTAAGAATTTGCAATATGCAAACTATACTTACGTTGGCTATGTTTTGTTAGCTATTATTGGTTCGATTTATGGCTATGTGACTTTACAAGACGCTGTGCAGTTAGTTCACGATGAGACCATGCGTTTAGGGATAAGTGTTATTTCACAAGCCGTTAGCATTTTCTATATCGTCATAAATGTTCTTTTCCTAGCCCTTGTCTTCTATAAGATGTGGCGTCAACAAAAAGCCTTGGCTGAAGAAGAGGAAACAGAAGAACTTGCCTAAGTATTGACAAAAAATAACTATCAAGATACAATCTTGGTAGTTATTTTTCGATTAAAAATAAAATCATGGAGGAAAATATGAAGACAATTTCTTTAGTTTATATTAGTTTGAGTGGCAATACTGAGAGTTTTGTGACGCGCTTGAAAGACTATCTCTTGTCCCAGTACGAGGGAATAGAGGTTCAAAAGATTCATATCAAGGATTTGGTCAAGGAAGGTCACGATTTCTATGAAATGGACCACCCTTACGTCGCCTTTCTACCGACCTACCTTGAAGGTGGGAATGGCGTTGATAACGGAGATGTCGAGATTTTGACAACACCAGTGGGGGATTTTATCGCCTATGGTGACAATGCTAGTAAGTGTTTTGGTGTGGTTGGTTCAGGAAATCGTAACTTTAATAACCAATACTGCCTGACAGCCAAGCAATACAGCCAACGCTTTGGTTTCCCTGTCTTGGCTGACTTTGAAATGCGAGGCATGCTGGAAGATATCAAACGTGTCGCAGCTATTATTGCAGATTTGTATGAGTTGGAAAGTTAAGCTTCGGCTTGACTTTTTATTTATCCTAGGTAGTTCCTACTTTCTATGCTCCAAGAGTTGATTGATATGGTCTACTTTTTTTGATGCTCTTTTATAGGAAATAGTCCAAATGATGAGGTAGACAATCGCAAACTCGATAATGAGTTGGAGATAGAAAATCCAGTGGAAGGGGAACCAACCTGCTAGGGTTGCTAATGGGATAAATCCTACTAGCATAAGGAAGAAATGGGTCAGAGTTGCACGGAGCAAGCTCCAGTCACGACTGAATAATCGCTTGCCAAAGTTGAAGAGAATACCGATGGCTGCCCAGATCAGTGTGCAGTAGAGCAAGACCAAGGCACCGTGAACTTGATGTTGAGTCATCACTTGTCCGATGAGAGAGTCGGGACTTAACGGGGCGTAGGTACTTGGTGCATAAATGAGTGAAAAGATGATAGAGAGGATGAGACCGATGAGGACACCAGTAGCTGCGTCGTGGAAGATTTGTTTTTTCATAGTTCTAATTTCTCCTTGATGGTTTTTAGATAACGGCGTGAAGAGTAGGTGAAGCTTTCGTTTTTCAAGAAAATTTCTACTAGGCCGTTGGGGGTGAGCTTGAGATGAGAGATGGAATCGATATTGATGATTTCTGATTGGGAAATTTGGATAAAATTGGTTGGCAGAATTTCAAGGACCTGATAGAGTCGCAAATCAATGCTGTAGGTCTGACTCGCGGTTTCTGCTAGAACCTTCCGATTCTCGATATAGAAGCGTTGAATCTTGCCAACCTTAACTAGATAGACCTGATTATCGATTTTCCCTTTGATTTTTTCTGTTAGATCCAGATTTTCTGCGAACTCGATGACTTTCTGGATTTTATCTGTCGGCTGAGGTGCTTGAACAATCAGCTTTTCCTCTTCGTAAGTTTCACTAATCTGTAGTTCTACTTTCATAAATTTCTCTCCTTGTTTTTCATACAAAATTGTGATCACTTCTTGTATACCTTTATTAAACACTATTTTACGACACCTGGCAAGGGACTTTGTCTATGTGGAGGGATTTGGCTTCTATGTGGTGCTTGTTTCTCTGTCCCATCTGAAATATGGTATAATAGCACTAATCAATTTCTAGGAAAATAGATACGGAAAGGGGCTGAAAGATGTCTCATATTATTGAATTACCAGAGGTGCTGGCAAACCAGATTGCCGCTGGAGAGGTTATCGAGCGTCCAGCTAGCGTTGTTAAGGAGCTGGTAGAAAACGCCATTGACGCGGGTTCTAGTCAGATTATCATTGAGATTGAGGAAGCAGGTCTCAAGAAAATTCAAATCACAGATAATGGTCATGGAATTGCCCACGATGAGGTGGGATTGGCTCTGCGTCGTCATGCGACCAGTAAGATAAAAAATCAAGCAGACCTCTTTCGAATTCGCACGCTTGGTTTTCGTGGTGAAGCTCTGCCTTCTATCGCATCCGTCAGCGTTTTAACTCTTTTGACAGCAGTTGAGGGCGCAAGTCACGGAACCAAGTTAGTCGCGCGTGGGGGAGAAGTTGAAGAAGTCATCCCAGCGACTAGTCCTGTGGGAACCAAGGTTTGTGTGGAGGATCTCTTTTTCAATACGCCTGCCCGCCTCAAGTATATGAAGAGCCAGCAAGCAGAGTTGTCTCATATCATTGATATTGTCAACCGTCTGGGCTTGGCCCATCATGAGATTTCTTTTAGCTTGATTAGTGATGGTAAGGAAATGACGCGGACAGCTGGGACTGGTCAACTGCGCCAAGCAATCGCAGGGATTTACGGTTTGGCGAGTGCAAAGAAGATGATTGAAATTGAGAATTCTGACCTTGATTTCGAAATTTCTGGCTTTGTGTCCTTGCCTGAGTTAACTCGAGCCAACCGTAACTATATCAGTCTCTTCATCAATGGCCGTTATATCAAGAACTTTTTGCTTAACCGTGCAATTCTAGACGGCTATGGAAGTAAGCTCATGGTGGGACGTTTTCCACTGGCTGTCATTCACATCCATATCGACCCTTATCTAGCGGATGTCAATGTGCATCCAACCAAGCAAGAGGTGCGGATTTCTAAGGAAAAAGAACTGATGACGCTGGTCTCAGAAGCTATTTCTAATAGTCTCAAGGAACAAACCTTGATCCCAGATGCTTTGGAAAATCTTGCCAAATCGACTGTGCGTAATCGTCAAAAGGTGGAGCAGACCATTCTCCCGCTCAAAGAAAATACGCTCTACTATGAGAATACTGAGCCGACAAGACCTAGTCAAGCTGAGGTGGCTGATTATCAGGTAGAATTGACTGATGAAGGACAGGATTTGACTTTATTTGCCAAGGAAACCTTGGATCAGCTAACCAAGCCAGCAAAACTGCATTTTGCAGAGAGAAAGCCTGTTAATTATGACCAACTAGACCATCCAGAGCTAGATTTAGCCAGTTTGGATAAGGCCTATGACAAGCTGGAGCGAGAAGAATCATCCAGCTTCCCAGAGTTGGAATTTTTCGGACAAATGCATGGAACCTATCTCTTTGCCCAAGGGCGAGATGGGCTCTACATCATAGACCAACATGCGGCTCAGGAACGGATCAAGTACGAGGAGTATCGTGAAAGCATTGGCAATGTTGACCAGAGCCAGCAGCAACTCCTAGTGCCCTATATCTTTGAATTTCCAGCGGATGATGCCCTTCGTCTCAAGGAAAGAATGGCACTTTTAGAGGAAGTGGGCGTCTTTCTAGCAGAGTACGGAGAAAATCAATTCATCTTACGTGAACATCCTATTTGGATGGCAGAGGAGGAGATTGAGTCAGGCATCTATGAGATGTGCGACATGCTCCTTTTGACCAAGGAAGTTTCTATCAAGAAATACCGAGCAGAGCTGGCTATTATGATGTCCTGCAAACGGTCTATCAAGGCCAACCATCGTATTGACGATCATTCGGCCAGACAGCTCCTTTATCAACTTTCTCAATGTGACAATCCCTATAACTGTCCCCACGGACGTCCTGTTTTGGTGCATTTTACCAAGTCGGATATGGAAAAGATGTTCCGACGCATTCAGGAAAATCACACCAGTCTCCGTGAGTTGGGGAAATATTAAACTAAAAGGAAAACTATGTACGAATATCTAAAAGGAATCATCACCAAAATCACTGCCAAATACATTGTTCTTGAAGTCAACGGTATCGGCTATATCTTGCATGTGGCCAATCCTTATGCCTATTCAGGTCAGGTTAACCAAGAAGCTCAAATTTATGTTCATCAGGTCGTGCGTGAGGACGCCCATCTGCTTTATGGATTTCGCTCAGAGGATGAGAAAAAGCTCTTTCTTAGTCTGATTTCGGTCTCTGGGATTGGTCCTGTATCAGCTCTTGCTATTATTGCTGCTGATGACAATGCTGGCTTGGTTCAAGCCATCGAAACAAAGAACATCACCTACTTGACCAAGTTCCCTAAAATTGGCAAGAAAACAGCCCAGCAGATGGTGCTGGACTTGGAAGGCAAGGTAGTAGTTGCAGGAGATGATCTTCCTGCCAAGGTGGCAGTGCAAGCTAGCGCTGAAAACCAAGAATTGGAAGAAGCTATGGAAGCCATGTTGGCGCTAGGCTACAAGGCAACTGAGCTCAAGAAAATCAAGAAATTCTTTGAAGGAACGACAGATACAGCTGAGAACTATATCAAGTCTGCCCTTAAAATGTTGGTCAAATAGGAGCAGAGCATGACAAAACGTTGTTCGTGGGTCAAGATGACCAATCCGCTCTACATTGCCTATCATGATGAGGAGTGGGGCCAGCCCCTCCATGATGACCAAGCATTGTTTGAGTTGTTGTGTATGGAAACCTATCAGGCAGGCCTGTCTTGGGAAACGGTACTCAACAAACGCCAAGCTTTCCGAGAAGCCTTTCATAGCTATCAAATTCAAGCGGTCGCAGAGATGACCGACACTGAATTGGAAGCCTTGCTGGATAATCCATCCATCATTCGAAATAGAGCCAAGATTTTTGCTACACGCACTAACGCCCAAGCCTTTTTACGACTACAGGAAGACTATGGCTCTTTTGATGCCTATCTTTGGTCCTTTGTTGAGGGGAAAACGATCGTTAACGATGTTCCCGATTACCGCCAAGCCCCAGCTAAAACCCCCTTATCTGAGAAATTAGCCAAAGATCTCAAAAAACGAGGCTTCAAGTTCACAGGCCCAGTCGCCGTCTTGTCTTTTCTACAGGCTGCAGGCCTGGTTGATGACCATGAGAACGATTGTGAGTGGAAAAGCGGTCATTAGTGTGTACAGGTAACTCGCATATCTGAGAATAGAATATAGAAAAAAGCTGAGAAACTTTTCCCAGCTTTTTATATATACTATTAGATTTGTTAGAGTGAAGTCAAAAAAGTGATTCCACCTAAAATAACACCAGCTGAATTTGGAATGATTAGTATCCAATCCTTCTTAGGTTCCTTTGTCCATCCATAAATAACCCAGATTAAGCAAGATATAGCAGCTGATAAAGGTTGAAATGGTTGAGCTTTATTTCCCTGTAAATTAGCGATAATTTGAGGTATGTAGGCAATAAATACTATAATTCCAATAAAGGCACCAATAGAACCTACGATTCGATTAATTTTTTGTTTTGTCATATACACCTCCTTCAAAAGGATATCATAGAAATTAGCGAAATGCAATAAATTCAGATACAAATTGTAACGAAAACGAATACAAAAGCACAAAAATAGAGAAACTATTTATTTTTTGTTATAGTCAAAGCGAATGACTTGCTCCTTTGCATCTACAGAGGCGTGGACTCCGAAGGGGACAATTGCTCTTGGAGTTGCGTGGCCGACATTCAGATTATAGATAATCGGGATATTGCTGTCAATAATATCCAATAGTGCCTCTTTATAGTCGTCATAGAAAGTTTCATCCATAGGTTTTCCGACCAGGAGTCCACTGATGACCTCGAATATACCAGTGTTCTTTAAAGTCCGCAACATCTTTTTGAAGTATTCCGGCTCAGGCTTTTCTTCGCTTGTTTCTAGCAAGAGGATCTTTCCTTCCCAGTCTGACAAGTCAGGGAAAAGTTTGTATTTTTGGCAGAGCTCCGTGCTATCTGCGTATCGAGAGTTGTCAAAGATATCGTAGAGGGATTCGAGGCAACCGCCGAGGATTTCCCCCTCGAACTGGGCATTTCCTTGTAACAAGTCAAAACCAGTATTTGTATGACTGATACGAGGTGTTCCTAGAGCCTTGGGACTAAAATCAGTTCGTTCCTCATACCAAACGTCACTAGGGCGGATTTCTGAGATTCTTCCCGTCTCAATCAATTCTTTAAAGTAGTGAAGGCTATAGGGCAACATCTCCTTGTCTAATTCACAAATGTCTGCTAAGAAGGATTGACCATAAAAAGTCTTGATTCCTAGTTTATGCAACATGAGATGGTTCATAGTTGTATCCGAGAAGCCAAGAAAAATCTTTTGTTTGATAACCTTTTGTAGTTGCTCATTTTCAAAAAGATAAGGTAGTAAGCGATAGGTATCGTCTCCACCGATGGCGCATAGGATCATGTCGATGCTATCATCAGAAAAGGCATGAATCAAATCCTCTGCACGAGCTTCAGGATGGTCCTTGATAAAGTCTAATCCTTTTAGCGAATGAGGCAAAAAGGTAGGATTGAGTCCCAGGTTCTTGAGACGTTGGACACCCAAGTCCACTTCGTGTTTGACAAAGTCCTCTCCGATAATGCCACTAGATAAACTAACAA
This sequence comes from Streptococcus mitis, assembly GCA_963515655.1. Taxonomy (GTDB): domain Bacteria; phylum Bacillota; class Bacilli; order Lactobacillales; family Streptococcaceae; genus Streptococcus; species Streptococcus mitis_DP. The sequence goes on along the minus strand of CAUPZW010000006.1, from coordinate 18,367 downwards.
CACCAATAGTAGAAACCATATTTCTTCCTCCTAGAAATTGATTGAGCCTATTTTATCATAAAAGATGGGAGAAAACTATAGGGAAAAGGGTAGAGGGAAGCTTGTAGGCAAGCAAGTGAAAAAGCAACCGCTGTTGCAGTTGCTTTTCGTTTTCTAATCAGTAATCTCGCTAGATATGAGTTACTTGGTCAACTCTTGATTATAGGAGAGAGCCAAATCAATCCAGTAAGGCAATTCTTTTTGGCCTTCTATATCTAAGTCTATATACCCATGATAAAGGCGCCCCCTCATCAATGTAGTATGAGCTCCTGTTCGGGGTAGAACTTGCTTCTCCATTTCCTTGCCAATTCTGACCATAACCAGTTCATCCTTTCTGGAACTGACAGTAAGGACCATTTTACCACGAATCATAAAGGCCAGGCCACCAAACAGCTTCTTTTCTTCTAGCTCTTCTTCGAAAATTTGGGGAGGAAGTTTGAGCGCTAGAATTTTTCGAATCTGCTGAGCTAAAGATTGACTATATGCCATAGCTCTTTCCTTTTCTTAGTAACGTGTTGGCCCTGCACTTGCGCTGCGGATGTTCAAGCGTTTTTTGAGATAGAAGCGAAGGGCTAGGAGGGCTGCTCCGATAATAGCCAGTGGCAATGGAGCAAGTACTGGATTAAGGCTAGCTGGTAGGAAGCTTGTTGCAAAGAAGACAAGCAACCAAAGGAACATAGAAGCTAGGATAACCAGTACAGATTTCCAGAAAGGTGGACGTTGACTGCGGTCCATATCTGGTCCATAGTATTGGTAAACAAAGTAGTACATCAAGTAGAAGGCAAATCCACCAACAAGTCCAACTAATAGGAGGGTAATCAAACCGTAACCGATAGCTTGATCTGCTGAGAAGAAGGTTGTGAGGGCGCTGACGAGAGCAAAGAGGCTAGTGATGAAAAGGGCTGAATCCATAATCATGAGTTTTGGATCATCATTTTCTTTTGGATGCTCTTTTTCATATTGTTCCTTGACAGTGAAACTATGAGCCCAATGAGTTGGCGCGCCATAGAGAGAACGAGCAGTCGTACCCTTGGCTTGCTCTTCAAGGATTTGGGGAATGACTTCCTCAAAAATAGTCTTGATTTCAGCGTCTGTTTTTCCATCTTTGATGAATTGTTGGGTAGCGATATGGATAAACTCTTGGTTTTTCTTTGTTAATTTTTGTAGATCAATCTGAGACATAGGAACTCCTCTTAGAACCATTTTTTATGGATGAGATAGAGAGTGAGCGAGACACTCATAGCAAAGGCGATAAAGACGATTAACCAAAAAGCATTTGGCTCGCCGTTTAGGGGGATTTCATTATCCTTAAAGTTCATCCCGTAAGCAGAAAAGACCATGGTTGGGATGGACATGACGATGGTCACAAGGGCCAAGGTTTTCATGATGTTGTTCTGGTTATTGGAAATGATAGAGGCGAAGGTCTCTGTCATAGAGTGCAAGACGTTTCCATAAATATCTGCCATCTCGATGGCCTGTTGGGTTTCAATCAGGGTATCTTCAAGCAGGTCTTCGTCCTCAAGGTATTTCTTGATATTGCTGGTTGAGCTGGTCAATTTCTTAATCACACGCTCATTTGTTTTGAGGGAAGCCTTGAAATAGACGATGGTTTTTTCCAATTCCATGAGCTCAATCAATTCTTCATTACGAGTTGATTGATGCAGTTGACTTTCGATTTGCTCACTCTTTCGGTCAATCGAACGAAGGGCTGTTAGGTATAGTTCTGCATTGCGATAGAGAATCTGAAAGATAAAACGCGAACGCATGAAAGTGTAGAAATTACGCAAGCGACGGTTGATAAAGACATCAAGGACTGGTAATGGTTCCAAACACGTAGTGATAATGGTTTCCTCGGTGATGATAATACCAAGCGGGATGGTTACGTAGTAGGTGCGGTTATTTCTTTCCTCAGTGACCGGAACGTCTACGATAATCAGGGTATACTCGTCTTCAATCGTAATACGAGACATTTCTTCCGCATCGAGCGGTGCTCGGAGGTCGGCAATATCGATATCGAAGGCGTTAGCGATTTCGAGTGATTCATTTTGAGTCGGATTGACGAGATTGATCCAAGTACCCGGTTCAAGTGTATCGATCTCTTTAAATTCAGTTGTTGTAGAGAGAAAAACTTGTTTCATATCCCTTATCCTTTCTCATTTTTCAGATTTTTTCACACCGTACTATTATACTACAAAATCGGCCTTTTGGGTAATAGAATCTCACTTTTTTTGGTATAATGGTAAGCAATAATGGACTAGAAAGAACAAAGATGCAAGATAAAATTGTCATTCATGGGGCGCGTGCCCATAATTTAAAAAATATTGATGTGGAGATTCCACGAGACAAGCTAGTTGTTGTGACAGGCTTGTCAGGTTCAGGGAAATCCAGTCTGGCCTTTGATACCCTCTATGCTGAGGGACAACGTCGCTATGTAGAGAGTTTGTCAGCCTACGCTCGCCAGTTCTTGGGCAATATGGAAAAACCAGATGTAGATGCCATTGATGGTCTCAGCCCAGCTATTTCCATCGACCAGAAAACGACTAGTAAAAATCCTCGCTCGACGGTGGGAACAACGACTGAAATCAATGACTATCTGCGTCTCCTCTATGCGCGTGTGGGGACGCCTTACTGTATCAACGGGCATGGAGCTATCAAGGCTTCTTCTGTGGAGCAAATCGTTGATAGGGTTTTGGAGTTACCTGAACGCCAGCGCTTGCAGATTTTGGCCCCTGTCATCCGCAAGAAAAAAGGCCAACATAAGAGTGTTATCGATAAGGTTCAGAAAGATGGTTATGTTCGTGTCCGTGTGGATGGGGAAGTCTATGATGTGACCGAAGTGCCAGAGTTGTCTAAGAGCAAGCAACACAATATTGATGTTGTTGTTGACCGTATTGTTATCAAGGAGGGCATTCGTAGTCGTCTCTTTGATTCCATTGAGGCTGCCCTTCGTATTGCAGAAGGCTATGTCATTATCGACACTATGGACGATTCTGAGTTGCTCTTCTCTGAGCATTATGCCTGCCCAGTTTGTGGCTTTACTGTCCCAGAGTTAGAGCCTCGTCTCTTCTCCTTCAATGCTCCTTTTGGCTCTTGTAATGAGTGTGATGGTTTGGGCATCAAGCTTGAGGTGGATACTGATTTGGTAGTGCCAGATGCCAGCAAGACTCTATGTGAGGGAGCCTTGGCTCCTTGGAATCCTATCTCATCCAACTACTATCCAAACATGCTAGAGCAGGCCATGACGGCCTTTGGAGTGGATATGGATAAGCCTTTTGAGGACTTGTCAGAAGAAGATAAGAACTTGATTCTCTACGGCTCAGATGGCAAGGAATTCCATTTCCACTATGAGAATGAATTTGGCGGTGTGCGTGATATTGATATTCCGTTTGAAGGAGTTATCAATAATATCAAACGTCGTTACCATGAAACCAATAGCGATTACACTCGCACTCAGATGCGCCTCTACATGAATGAGTTAACCTGCGGAACCTGTCACGGCTATCGCCTCAATGACCAGGCCTTATCTGTCCGTGTGGGTGGCGAGCAAGGACCACATATCGGAGAAATCTCAGACCTGTCGATCGCAGACCACTTGGAATTGGTGAGCCAGCTGACCTTATCTGAAAATGAAGCCATCATTGCTCGGCCTATTCTCAAGGAAATCAAGGATCGTTTGACCTTCCTTAATAACGTGGGTCTTAACTATCTAACCCTGTCACGTTCGGCAGGAACTCTTTCAGGTGGAGAAAGTCAGCGTATTCGCTTGGCAACCCAGATTGGTTCCAACCTATCAGGAGTCCTCTATATCCTGGATGAGCCGTCAATTGGTCTTCATCAGAGGGACAATGACCGCTTGATTGCCAGTCTCAAAAAGATGCGTGATTTGGGCAATACTCTTATCGTAGTGGAACATGATGAAGATACCATGCGCGAAGCGGACTATCTGATTGACGTTGGTCCTGGTGCGGGTGTTTTTGGTGGTGAGATTGTTGCAGCAGGTACACCTAAGCAAGTGGCTCGTAACAGTAAGTCTATCACAGGCCAGTACTTGTCAGGCAAACGTGCCATTCCAGTACCGGACGAGCGCCGTGTAGGAAATGGTCGTTTTATCGAAGTGACAGGAGCGTGTGAGAATAACTTGCAAAATGTTACTGCTCGCTTCCCACTAGGAAAATTTATTGCAGTGACAGGTGTGTCGGGTTCAGGGAAATCGACCCTAATCAATAGCATTCTCAAAAAAGCCATTGCCCAGAAGCTCAACCGCAATTCAGACAAACCTGGTAAGTTTAAAACTATTACAGGGATTGAGCATGTAGACCGCTTGATTGATATTGACCAGAGCCCGATTGGACGAACGCCGAGGTCTAATCCAGCTACCTATACGGGAGTTTTTGACGATATACGTGACCTCTTTGCCCAGACAAATGAAGCTAAGATTCGAGGCTACAAGAAGGGTCGTTTCAGTTTCAACGTCAAGGGTGGTCGCTGTGAAGCCTGTTCAGGTGACGGGATTATCAAGATTGAGATGCACTTCTTGCCAGATGTATACGTGGCTTGTGAAGTCTGCCATGGAACCCGCTACAACAGTGAAACTCTAGAAGTTCACTACAAGGAAAAGAATATCTCGCAGGTCTTGGATATGACGGTTAATGATGCGGTGGAATTCTTCCAACACATTCCGAAAATTCAACGCAAACTTCAGACTATCAAGGATGTGGGACTTGGTTATGTGACATTGGGGCAACCTGCTACCACCCTTTCTGGGGGAGAAGCTCAGCGTATGAAACTGGCTAGTGAACTTCACAAACGCTCGACAGGAAAATCTTTCTACATTCTGGATGAGCCGACAACAGGGCTTCATACTGAGGACATTGCTCGCTTGCTTACAGTCTTAGCTCGCTTTGTAGACGATGGCAATACAGTCCTTGTTATCGAGCACAATCTAGATGTTATTAAGACTGCAGACCATATTATTGACTTGGGTCCTGAGGGCGGTGTCGGCGGTGGAACCATCATCGCAACAGGAACTCCAGAAGAAGTAGCGGCCAACGAAGCCAGCTACACAGGACACTATTTGAAAGGAAAGTTACATCATGAATAAACGTGTACAAGCATTTCTAGCTAAAATGCAAGAAAAAGAACTAGATGGCATCATCATCAATAACCTTAAAAACGTCTATTACCTGACTGGTTTTTGGGGTTCAAATGGAACAGTCTTCATCAGCCGTGACCGCCAGATCTTGGTGACGGATTCTCGCTATATCATTGCAGCCAAGCAAGAAACCAGTGGGTTTGAGATTGTAGCAGACCGTGATGAATTGGCTGTCATTGCAGGCATTGTCAAGGACATGGGCTTGTCTCGAATCGGTTTTGAAGATGAGATTTCAGTCTCTTATTACCACCGTATGCAGGCAGCTTTTGCAGGTTTGGACTTGATTCCACAAACTCAATTTGTTGAGGGTCTTCGAATGATTAAAGATGAAGCGGAGATTGCAGCGATTCGGAAGGCTTGTTCTATCTCAGACCAAGCTTTCCGCGACGCGCTTGACTTTATCAAACCAGGAAAGACTGAAATTGAGATTGCCAACTTCCTTGACTTCCGTATGCGTGAGTTAGGAGCATTTGGCTTGTCTTTTGATACGATTCTAGCTAGCGGTATCAATTCTTCTAAACCCCATGCCCATCCTATGCACAAACCAGTTGAGCTAGGAGAAGCCATTACTATGGACTTCGGCTGCCTTTATGACCACTATGTCAGTGATATGACACGGACTATCTATCTAGGGCATGTTAGCGACGAGCAAGCAGAGATTTACAATACGGTTCTAAAAGCTAACCAAGCCTTGATTGATCAGGCTAAGGCTGGCTTAGGTTTCCGTGACTTTGACAAAATTCCTCGTGATATTATCATCGAGGCAGGCTATGGCGACTACTTTACCCACGGTATTGGACACGGTATTGGACTTGATATCCACGAAGAACCTTACTTTAGCCAAACTTCTACAGAAACTATTAAGGCAGGCATGGCATTGACAGATGAGCCAGGTATCTATATCGAAGGCAAATATGGGGTTCGTATCGAGGATGATATCTTGATTACAGAAACAGGTTGTGAATTGTTGACCCTAGCTCCAAAAGAGTTGATAGTCATTTAGTTATTTGTCAAGAAAAAAGTACGAAAATGGCGAAAAAAGTCAAAAAAATTTAAAAATAGGTCGCAAGTCGGATGTTTTTTATGGTATAATAGACTAAACTGATAGTAACATGTAGCGAAAGGGGTAGGTACATGATTAAAATTTATACAGTCTCAAGTTGTACTAGCTGTAAAAAAGCAAAAACCTGGCTCAATGCCCACCAGTTAAGTTATAAAGAACAAAACCTTGGTAAAGAAGGAATTACGAGAGAAGAATTACTGGATATTCTAACCAAAACAGATAATGGAATAGCCAGCATCGTTTCATCTAAAAATCGCTATGCCAAAGCTCTTGGAGTGGATATTGAAGATTTGAGTGTCAATGAAGTTCTCAATCTGATTATGGAAACACCGAGAATTTTAAAGAGCCCAATCCTTGTGGATGAAAAACGCCTACAAGTTGGCTACAAGGAAGACGATATTCGTGCCTTCCTACCACGCTCTGTCCGTAATGTAGAAAATGCAGAAGCACGTTTGCGTGCAGCTCTATAAACATCAAGGCTGGGAGCAATTCTCAGTCTTGTTCTGTTTTAATCTGAAAAAGAAAGAAGAGAGAAATGAAAAAAATTGTTCTTGTTAGTCTAGCTTTCCTTTTTGTCCTGACTGGTTGTGGGCAGAAAAAAGAAACTGCAACAGCTACAAAAACAGAAAAGGATACGCTTCAGTCAGCATTGCCAGTTATTGAAAATGCCGAGAAGAATACAGTTGTAACCAAGACCTTGGTCTTGCCCAAGTCAGATGATGGTAGCCAGCAAACCCAAACCATTACTTATAAAGACAAAACTTTTTTGAGCTTAACGATTCAACAAAAGCGTCCAGTCTCAGATGAGCTGAAGACTTATATTGACCAACATGGAGTGGAAGAAACTCAAAAAGCTCTTCTCGAGGCGGAAGAGAAAGATGAATCCATCATAGAAGTTCGTAAATTGGCAGGCTTTAAGCTTGAAACCAAATTATTAAGTGCAACAGAACTTCAAACAACGACTAGTTATGATTTTCAAGTTTTGGATGTCAAGAAGGCTTCTCAGACTGAGTATCTGAAGAACATTGGTTTAGAAAATCTCTTGAAGAATGGACCAAGCAAATATATTTCAGACAGATTGGCAAATGGCGCGACAGAACAATAGAAAATCCAAATAAATAGACTACCTGAATTGTAGAAGGTAAGGAATTATGCTATAATAGTACTATTCTAAGGAAAGAGGGTGTTAGAATGGGATTTACTGAAGAAACAGTACGTTTTAAATTGGACGATTCCAATAAAAAAGAAATTAGCGAAACTTTAACTGATGTCTATGCTTCGTTGAACGATAAGGGCTACAACCCAATTAACCAAATCGTAGGTTACGTATTGAGTGGAGACCCTGCCTACGTTCCTCGTTATAATAATGCACGAAATCAAATCCGTAAGTATGAGCGTGATGAAATCGTTGAGGAATTGGTCCGCTACTACCTTAAAGGACAAGGAGTCGATCTATAACCTATGAGAATTATGGGATTGGACGTCGGTTCGAAAACGGTAGGGGTGGCTATTAGTGATCCACTCGGTTTTACAGCTCAAGGGCTTGAAATCATCCAAATTAATGAGGAACAAGGCCAATTTGGTTTTGACCGCGTTAAGGAGTTGGTTGATACTTACAAGGTGGAACGATTTGTAGTGGGTTTGCCTAAAAACATGAACAATACAAGCGGACCGCGCGTGGAAGCTAGTCAAGCCTACGGAGCAAAGCTAGAAGAGCTTTTTGGTTTACCAGTAGATTATCAAGATGAACGCTTGACAACAGTTGCTGCAGAGCGCATGTTGATTGAACAAGCAGATATCAGTCGCAATAAGCGCAAGAAAGTCATTGATAAGTTAGCAGCTCAGCTGATTTTACAAAATTATTTAGATAGAAAATTTTAATATAAGGAGAGGCTATGTCACACGATCATAACCACGAACACGAAGAACGTGAACTAATCACACTAGTAGATGAGCAAGGAAACGAAACCTTGTTTGAAATCCTTTTGACGATTGACGGAAAAGAAGAATTTGGTAAAAACTATGTTCTTCTAGTACCAGTTAACGCAGAAGAAGACGAAGACGGACAAGTTGAAATCCAAGCTTACTCATTCATCGAAAACGAAGATGGAACAGAAGGTGAATTGCAACCAATCCCAGAAGACTCAGAAGACGAATGGAACATGATTGAAGAAGTCTTCAACAGCTTTATGGAGGAGTAAACACGTCCTGTGGACGTGTTTAGCCCTGCGCTAGAAATTAGAAACGCAGGCAGTCCAGTGGATATTTTTACTCCAACTCCTAGAAATTGGGAAGAGTTGGTACATCCAGTGGACGTTTTTACCCCACGTTAATATTTATAGTAGCTAGTTATTAGCTAACAAGGTAAGAGGTCGGGACGAAAATCCTGACCTCGTTTTTTGTTAGTCATCATACTTTGATGCGGTAATTGATTAGACTTTTATCAAGGAGATGTATATGTTTGAAGTCGAAGAATGGCTCCATAGTCGGATTGGTTTGAATTTTCGATCAGGTTTGGGCCGAATGCAGCAAGCGGTGGATTTGTTAGGAAATCCTGAGCAGTCTTACCCTATTATCCACGTCACTGGGACTAATGGAAAAGGATCTACCATTGCTTTTATGAGGGAGTTATTTATGGGGCATGGCAAAAAAGTTGCGACCTTTACCTCCCCTCATATCGTCTCTATCAATGACCGAATCTGCATTAATGGACAACCTATAGCAGACGCAGACTTTATTCGTTTAGCTGAGCAAGTCAAGGAGATGGAAAAAACACTTCTGCAAACCCATGATCAGTTGTCCTTTTTTGAATTGCTGACCTTGATTGCTTTTCTCTATTTTAGGGAGCAAGAGGTGGATTTGGTTCTACTAGAAGTGGGAATTGGTGGCTTACTTGACACGACCAATGTGGTAACTGGAGAGCTTGCTATCATCACCTCTATTGGGCTTGACCATCAGGAGACTTTGGGCGATAGTCTAGAAGCAATCGCAGAGCAGAAAGCTGGTATTTTCAAGGCTGGTAAAAAGGCAGTGGTTGCTAAGCTGGCTCCAGAAGCCAGGCTTGTTTGTCAGAAAAAAGCTGAATCTTTAGCTGTTGATCTTTATCAGGCAGGCCAGGATTTTTCAATGCTAAAGGGTGATTTTTCAAGTTCTTTGGCTACTCTTTCACAGTTGAAAATAGGCTTGGAAGGAGCCTATCAGCAGGAAAATGCGGCCTTGGCGCTACAAGCATTTCTTCTCTTTATGAGAGAAGGAAGGGAATCTGTTGATGATCAAGCTGTAAGACAGGCTTTGGAGAAGGCCCATTGGGCTGGGCGTTTGGAGCGTATTCGTCCTCAAATTTACTTGGACGGTGCTCATAACCTCCCTGCCTTGACTCGCTTGGTTGAGTTTATCAAAGAAAAAGAGCAGGAAGGCTATCGTTCTCAAATCCTCTTTGGAGCCTTGAAACGTAAGGATTATCAAGGGATGTTGGGTTATCTGACTGAAAATTTACCTCAGGTAGAACTCAAGGTGACAGGCTTTGACTATCAAGGGGCTCTGGAGGAGACAGATGTAATAGGTTACGATGTGATTCCTTCTTACCGAGAATTTATCAGTAGTTTTGAAGCAAGGGCAGACGCGCAGGACTTGTTGTTCATTACAGGGTCTCTCTATTTTATCTCAGAAGTACGGAGTCACCTACAGGAGCATGAGCAGATAAATTGACCTCCTTTTTTGAACTTGTTATACTAGGGGAACTGCCAGTTAGAAGAAAATTGCTCTAAATTGGTAGAAGAAAGGAAATTCATCATGAAATTAAAAAGATTCACACTTTCTCTTGCTTCTCTAGCAAGTCTTAGTCTCTTAGTAGCTTGTTCACAGAGAGCTCAACAAGTTCAACAACCAGCATCTCAACAGCAAACACAACAAACTCAGCAATCGCAACCTGCTGCTTCATCTTCAACAGAAAATAGCAACCAGGCAGCAACAAGTTCTTCACAAAATACAGTTACAGCTCAACCAACTAATATTGATGGGACTTATACCGGTCAGGATGACGGAGACCGTATCACTTTAGTGGTAACTGGAACTACTGGTACATGGACTGAGCTCGAATCTGACGGGGATCAGAAAGTCAAACAGGTTAGCTTCGATGCAGTCAATCAACGTATGATTATTGGTGATGATGCCAAGATTTATACAATCAATGGCAATCAGATGATTATTGACGATATGGATAGAGACGCTTCAGATCGTATCGTTTTATCAAAATAGACTAGAAGGAGACTGGATTTGTCGGTCTCTTTTACTTTTACTTAGAAAATGATGATAAATACTTGCCTTCTATCGAATACCTGCGTTATACTAGTATCAATTACCTGTTTTTAGCATTCAAACTATCAAGGAGGGGATATGAAATATAGGAAATTTCAATTATTGATGTCCAAGTATGGTTTTAGTCTTTCAATTATGCTACTTGAACTTTCTCTTGTTTTTGGCCTCTTTCTTTATTTAGGGCGCATGGCTCCTATTCTTTGGGTGATTCTCTTAATCATTATGAGTATGGCGACTATTGTCGCGATTGTCAATCGTTCTATGACACCTGAAAGCAAAGTAATGTGGTTAGTGGTAACTTTTGTTCCTATCATTGGCCCCCTGCTCTATCTGATGTTCGGGGAAAGGCGATTGTCCAAAAAAGAAATCAAGCAGTTGGACAAACTTGGTTCGATGCATTTTCGGGAGGATAACAGTAAAGCACTCCGCCAGAAATTGAAGGAAGATGATAAGGCGGCTTACGGAGTTATCAAATCCTTGCTAAGTATGGATAGCAATGCCGATGTCTATAATCGAACAGACTCGCAATTCTATTCTTCGGGTGAAAGCATGTGGCAACATATGTTGGAAGACCTCAAGAAAGCTGAAAAGTTTATCTTTCTAGAGTACTATATTGTCGAAGAAGGTCTAATGTGGAATAGCATACTAGACATACTAGAGCAAAAGGCAGCTCAAGGTGTAGAGGTCAAGATGCTCTATGATGATATCGGCTGTATGGCGACTTTACCTGGAGACTATACTATTCAACTTCGTAGTCGAGGCATTGAAGCCCACAAATTTAACAAGGTGATTCCTCGTTTGACGGTGGCTTACAATAATCGAGACCATCGTAAAATCCTTGTCATAGATGGTCAGGTAGCCTATACAGGAGGCATTAACTTAGCCGATGAGTACATCAATCATGTAGAACGCTTTGGCTACTGGAAGGACAGTGGGATTCGCTTAGATGGCCCTGGTGTCAAGGCTCTAACACGTCTCTTTTTGATGACCTGGTACATCAATCGTGGGCAAATCAGTGATTTTGATCAGTATCACTTGGAAAATCAACCTTGTTCTGATCAAGGGCTCTGCATTCCTTACGGTAGTGGACCCAAGCCCATCTTCCGTACCCAGGTAGGGAAAAAAGTCTATCAAAGTTTGATTAATCAGGCTACTGATTCAGTCTATATTACAACACCCTATTTGATTATTGACTATGATTTAACTGAGAGTATTAAAAATGCAGCTATGAGGGGTGTTGATGTCCGCATCGTGACTCCTTTCATTCCGGATAAAAAATTAATCCAACTCATCACAAGAGGAGCCTATTCGGATTTGTTATCAGCAGGAGTGAGGATTTTTGAGTATAGTCCAGGCTTTATCCACAGTAAACAAATTTTAGTGGATAAGGACTTTGCTGCAGTTGGAACCATTAACTTAGATTATAGAAGTTTGCTTCACCACTATGAAAATGCAGTCTTGCTATATAAAACAGAATCAATCGCTGAGATTCAAAAAGATTTTCAAGAGATTTTTTCAGTATCTCAAGAAATTTTCCCTCATACGATAAAAAATAGCTGGTATCAAAAATTGATTAAGGAAATTTCCCAGTTATTTGCCCCAATCTTATAAGAAATCTAGGACTGAGGACACAAACCAGTCCTATTTTTCTTGCCTTTTACGAATAAGAAGATATAGGAGGAACTATGCTGACTCAGAAAGAAATAAACTATATCTTGACATTCAAACAGACACATTTACACCGATTTCGGGAAATTGAAACTTTTGTGAAACTATGCAAAAAATCACTCAAACACCCATCGCAAGCTGACAATTTTAGGTCTTTTTGATATACTAAGACAGACAAATTGAATAGGAGAAACGATATGGCTGTATATGGCAGAATAGAAGAAGTATCCGAAACGATACAGAGTAATGAAATTGAAAATAGACTGGATAAGAACCTTGAATCGAACCTGGAAAAAGAAGAGCGCCTAGCTTTCCCGTTTTTCAGACTCATCATCGGAAGTACGATTGCGACGGTTTTTTCTGTGGTGCTTCCTTTACTTTTAGATATGGTAAGTCCTTCTCAGGCTCCGGATTTGTATATAGGGTGGGCTTTGCATCAGGGAGGACAGCTATACAGTAGTTATTATGCTAGTCAAGGTCTTCTTTATTACTTGCTACTTTACATTACCAAAGGAGGCATTCTTTTTGCCTTGGTAGAATGGCTAGCCCTCTTAGGAGGAGGCTATTTCCTCTTTTCTGCAACTGACTATCTGACAGAACAAAGGGATCAAGCTAAACAACTCCTAACCATATTTTATATTTTGGTATCTGGTCTAGGTTTTGGAGGAGGCTATGCTACGATTGTAGCTCTTCCATTCTTATTTGCAGGCTTTTCTTTAGTAGCGCGTTATCTATCAAATCCTAACCATGACAAGGGATTTCTACGTTTGGGGATTTTCTTAGCCCTATCATTTTTCATAGAGCCTCTTACAAGTCTTCTATTTATTGTAGCGATAACTATAGGTTTATTGGTCTTTAATGTTGGACATGGACGCTTTATACATGGAATTTATCAATTTTTTGCGGCAGCACTTGGTTTCTCTCTCCTATTTTATCCTTTAGGCTACTATGTCATCATTTCAGGAGGTTTTGGAGAGGCTCTAGGGAGTCTTTTGTATCCGATTGATTCCCTTCAGGTCTTTGCGAATCCTAAACTAATGGATAATGTTGTATTCTATGGTTTGTTGACCTTTGGTTTAGGAGCTCTCTTCCTTGTTTTTCTAGGTTTGTTCCAATCTAAAGCATCTAGATTATATGTCATCTCAGTACCAGCTAGCTTTGTTTTCTTATTTGTACTAGCCTTGTTGCTTTTTTCTCAAGAACCTCTTCACGGTTCGCGTTTGATTCTAATTCTTCCGTTTTTACTCCTTCTTTTGATGACCAGTATTCGTGGGGAACACTCGGGAAGGATAGCACGTCGTCGGAGAAGAGAGGAAGTTCCAACTTTATGGAAAAAATTTATGAAGGGAAATCTCTACCTACCGATTCTAGTAGTGGTTTATCTAATTGCAGTTCCTTTTGTAGCTCGTCTTGTCTTGCATCCAGCTTCTTATAGTGAACAACATCAAGTGGTAGATAGAATCAAACAAGAGACGAGTGAGGGGGACCAAATCTATATCTGGGATTCTCATGTTCAGATGTATAAAGAAAGCCAGCGGTTGGCTGGGTCCATGTTCTCATCACCTCTTCTCTACACGAATACAGAAGAAAATAAAACTTCCTTGATTAATGACTTGAAAGAAAACCAACCTAAGTTGATTGTGGTGAACGACAAGGTGGCTCTCTGGTCTGAAGTAGAAACACTCTTGAAAGAAAATTACCAACAAGTAAAGACTGATTACTCAGAGTTTAAAGTCTATAAAATCAAATAACCAAATCAATATCTTGTGTATTTTTAAAAATTTTAGGATTTTTAACACAAGATATTGATTTTTCTTTTTAGAGTGGTATAATACTTTTTAGAAAGAACATTTTAGAAACGAGCATGTATATGATTGCACTAGAAGAAAAAATTACAACTTTACCAACCCTCTTCGTTGAAAAACGAGATGGGAGACGTGTTGTATTTGATGTGGACAAGATTGACAAGGCTCTCCACAAGGCGGCTGACAAGGTTATGGATGTGACTCCCTTAGTCGAAAAGCGCTTAAATGCTCTGACCGAGCGAATTGTCACAGAAATTCATAGTCGCTTTCCACAGGGAGTTAAGATTTACGAAATCCAAAATATCGTAGAACATGAACTCCTTGAAGCTAAAGAATATGCGCTGGCTGAAGAGTATATCTCTTATCGGACACATAGGGATTTTGAGCGCTCAAAAGCGACAGATATCAACTTTAGCATTCATAAACTTCTCAACAAAGATCAAGCAGTTGTTAATGAAAATGCTAATAAAGACAGCGATGTCTTTAACACCCAACGTGATTTGACAGCAGGTATTGTTGGGAAATCAATCGGACTGCAAATGCTTCCTAAGCACGTAGCCAATGCCCATCAAAAGGGGGATATCCACTATCATGATTTGGATTATAGCCCCTATACACCGATGACCAACTGCTGTTTGATTGATTTTAAAGGTATGTTGGAAAATGGCTTTAAGATTGGAAATGCAGAGGTAGAGAGTCCCAAGTCTATCCAGACTGCAACAGCTCAGATTTCCCAAATCATCGCCAACGTTGCTTCTAGCCAGTACGGGGGCTGTTCAGCTGACCGTATCGATGAAGTCTTAGCACCTTATGCAGAGAAGAATTACCAGAAACACATCAAGGATGCCGAGGAATGGGTCTTGCCTGAAAAACGGGAAGATTACGCTTGGAAGAAAACCCAAAAAGACATCTACGATGCCATGCAATCTCTTGAGTATGAAATCAATACTCTCTTCACTTCAAATGGACAAACACCTTTTACTTCGCTAGGTTTTGGTCTTGGAACCAGTCGTTTTGAGCGGGAAATTCAAAAAGCTATTTTAAACATCCGAATCAAGGGTCTTGGTTCAGAACACCGAACAGCCATCTTCCCAAAACTCATCTTCACGCTAAAAAGAGGTCTCAACTTAGAGGAAGGAACTCCCAACTACGATATCAAGCAATTGGCTCTTGAGTGTGCAACCAAACGGATGTACCCAGATGTCTTGTCTTACGATAAGATTGTTGACTTGACAGGATCCTTCAAGGTTCCTATGGGCTGCCGTTCTTTCCTCCAAGGATGGAAAGATGAAAATGGTGTTGAGGTCAATTCAGGTCGGATGAATCTAGGCGTTGTGACGGTTAACCTGCCTCGTATTGCTCTCGAGTCTGAGGGCGACATGAATAAGTTCTGGGAAATCTTCAACGAGCGTATGAACATTGCAGAAGATGCTCTGGTTTATCGTGTCGAACGTACTAAAGAAGCAACACCAGCCAATGCTCCTATCCTTTATCAATACGGTGCTTTTGGCCATCGTCTAGGTAAAGAAGAAAGCGTTGACCAGCTCTTTAAGAATCGTCGTGCGACAGTTTCGCTGGGCTATATTGGTTTGTACGAAGTAGCGACTGTTTTCTTTGGGAACAACTGGGAAAGCAATTCAGAAGCCAAGGAATTCACGCTAGACATCATTCGCGATATGAAACGCCGTGTAGAAGAGTGGTCTGACCAATATGGCTACCATTTCTCTATCTACTCAACACCGTCTGAAAGTCTGACAGACCGTTTCTGTAGACTAGATACTGAGAAGTTCGGTTCTATTCCAGATATTACTGACAAGGAATACTACACCAACTCTTTCCACTACGATGTTCGTAAAAATCCAACACCGTTTGAAAAATTAGACTTTGAGAAAGTCTATCCAGAAGCAGGTGCGTCAGGTGGTTTCATCCATTATTGTGAGTATCCAGTCCTTCAGCAAAATCCAAAGGCCTTGGAAGCTGTCTGGGATTACGCTTATGACCGTGTGGGTTATCTTGGGACCAATACTCCAATTGACCGTTGCTACAAGTGTGACTTTGAAGGGGATTTTGAACCAACTGAGAGGGGCTTTGCTTGCCCTAACTGTGGCAATAACGACCCAAAAACAGTAGATGTTGTTAAACGGACTTGTGGGTATCTAGGTAATCCTCAAGCGAGACCCATGGTTAATGGCCGTCACAAGGAAATCGCTGCGCGTGTCAAACATATGAATGGCTCAACGATTAAAATAGCTGGGCATCAAGTAACAAATTAGAAAGAAATGAAATGGGAAAATATCAATTAGACGATAAGGGGCGTGCACAAGTAACCCGTTATCACGAGAAACACTCTAAAGGTGGAGCTGGTAAGAAAGAACGCTTGCTCAATCTCAGAGAACAATTTTTAAACAAGAATAAGAAAAAATAAAAGTGAGAGTCAGCTCTCGCTTTTCTCTTAGTGGGAGGTAAGGATGGAATTACGTAGACCAAGATTGGCAGATAAAGAAACGGTTTTAGAGATGATGGTAGAGTTTGAAAAATATCAGTCTCCTCACGACGGTGGTTTTTGGGATACAGAGAATTTTTCTTATGAAGACTGGTTAGAAAACAATCAGAATCAGGAAATGGGGATTAATCTGCCTGAAGGATGGGTTCCAGCAATTCAGCTAGTAGCTTTTTCCGAGAAAGGTCAAGCACTTGGATTTCTTAATCTCCGATTGCGCCTCAGTGACTATTTGCTAGAAGTAGGTGGACACATCGGCTACTCCATCCGCCCTTCTGAAAGAGGTAAAGGTTATGCCAAAAAAACCCTCAGACAAGGCCTGAAAGTTGCTAAGGAAAAGAACATCAAGAGAACTCTTGTGACCTGTAGCGTGAATAATCCTGCTAGCAGAGCAGTCATTCTAGCAAATGGAGGTCTCATTGAGGATGTTCGTAATAGAGTTGAGCGTTATTGGATAGAGGTAGCGAATGAATAATCCAAAACCACAAGAATGGAAAAGTGAGGAACTTAGTCAAGGCCGTATCATTGACTACAAGGCCTTTAACTTTGTAGATGGAGAAGGTGTGCGTAACTCTCTCTATGTATCGGGTTGCATGTTTCATTGCGAGGGATGTTATAATGTTGCGACTTGGTCTTTTAATGCTGGCATTCCCTATACAGCAGAGCTAGAAGAACAAATCATGGCAGATCTTGCTCAGCCCTATGTTCAAGGCTTGACTTTGTTGGGAGGAGAGCCTTTTCTCAATACGGGCATTCTCTTGCCCCTCGTTAAGCGGATTCGGAAGGAATTGCCAGATAAAGACATCTGGTCATGGACTGGCTACACTTGGGAAGAAATGATGTTGGAAACTCTAGATAAACTGGAACTCTTGTCACTGATTGACATTCTTGTCGATGGACGATATGATCGAACTAAGAGGAATCTCATGCTTCAATTTCGAGGTTCTTCCAATCAACGAATTATCGATGTGCAAAAATCCCTCAAAAGTGGGCAAGTAGTGATTTGGGACAAACTCAATGATGGAAAAGAAAGCTATGAACAGGTGAAGAGAGAGTAACTTTCTTCCATAAAATACTTAAATAAATGACCTGTCAAAAAAGAAAACATTTTCATGTTAAAAATTTTAAAAAACAGCAACAAATCCCTTGCAATCGCAGGGGCTTTGTGTTATTCTATTATGGTGCTGTAAATTACAGCCTTAGCTTTGATGCAAGAGGTTGCGACACGCTCGGTTGCATTGCCACGCAACGCGCGTCGGTTTTCTTGTGGAGCTAGCCTATTATCTTAAATAGACGAAAAGGAGAAAAAGATGGCAAACAAAAAAATCCGTATCCGTTTGAAAGCTTACGAACACCGTACGCTTGACACAGCGGCTGCAAAAATCGTAGAATCAGCTACTCGTACAGGTGCACAAGTTGCGGGTCCAATCCCACTTCCAACTGAACGTAGCCTCTACACAATCATTCGTGCGACTCACAAATACAAAGACTCTCGCGAACAATTTGAAATGCGTACACACAAACGTTTGATCGATATCGTTAACCCAACTCAAAAAACAGTTGATGCTTTGATGAAATTGGATCTTCCAAGTGGTGTAAACGTAGAAATCAAACTTTAATCTAAAATATAAAAGAGCAGAGGCTGGTGTTTCAATCTAATTGAACACGGGCTAAACTCGGTGTGAAAAAGACAAACTTCCTAGTGTCTGCTAGACACTGCGTCAGTTTCCTATTTTCACTTTGAGTTTGACGCCCTTTGTATCTTAGACTTGAGCATAAAAAACGCTCGTTAAAAACTTTTTGAATAAAAAATATAGAAAAGG